>CAZKYN010000053.1:0-15705 GCA_964556675.1 uncultured Syntrophaceae bacterium | reverse complement strand
GCCCGGCAGGGGTTCTGCCAGTCTTCTTTCAGAGTCCCGCGGGTTATCTGCTGGTTGAAATTCAGGATCGACGATTGGCCCACGGTATAATAGGACAGCGTAATTACCGGCTCCTGGGGGAGCATCGGCGGAAGCGGTTTGACGTTTACGGCAAAGTGGATGGGCCGCTCCTTGCCGTCCTTGTCCCAAAGCAGCTTCGAGATACTGGATATCCCGTTCACTACCGGCAGCATGTTCGCCGGCAGCTTCGGGAAGCCGTAAGGTCCCTGGCGGTATGCCCACCTGCTCCCCTCTTCCACGCAATAGTCGGCAAAGGTTTTCCTGAACGACTGCCAGAAGCGGCCGTTCGGATGGGTCGCGTTGATGACCTCCTCTGAAGTTGCGTCCTCATCGGACAGCGCATTGAAGGGGAACTTCCTGTAGAGCGGCTTAATATTGGTTTCGAACAGCTCCGCCCAGATTCCGCTCATCTGCGACTCCACCTCTTTCATCCCCAGGTAGTGCGTGGTCCAGATGGGCGCCAGAAAGAGGTCGCGCCACTGCTTCGGGATTCCCACGCTGTCCATCCAGTCCCTGGTGAGATTCAAATATGAGTCGGGCTCTCCCCTGTTGATCGCAAAGGCGACTTTCCCCAGGGGCGAGAGGTGGGCTTTCAGCCCGTCCTTCGATTCGCCCTTTCCCTTTTTCATCGGGGGGTCCTGCTGAATGTCCGATTGCATCTGGTCCAGTAGCGCCCTGTACTTGTCAAGCTCCGGGGTCGTGCCTTTCTTTTCATCCATGAGCCGCCGGGTAAAATCGAATTCCCTCAGCTTGGAGCCTATAAGCGGCAGATATTCGTCCTTGCCGGGATCGATCTGGGTGTTGCTGCTTATGGTCTGGAGAAAATTCATGAAACCCGACGAGGGTAGGAACATCTGGTTGAGGGTGAACCGCAGGGCGCCCATGGAATTGATCTTGATATCAAACTGCACATAATATTTGCGGTAGGCATTCGCGTAAAGCTGCCCGTAATAGTCGACTTCTCGCCGGAAGAATGTCAGGAAATATTTTTTTTCGCTCTGCGGGACGGCAAGTCCGTTAATGAGCGCGGGAAGGTCGGTCAATACCGGCTTGACCCGCTTTTCCACCGCGTCCTTTGTGAACCTGCCGTCAATCCTCGCCTTGCCGGTGAACAGGAAGCCGCCGTCATTTGTCTCGTTCATGACGATGTCGGGGAACTCGTTATCGACAAAGAAAAAGAGCAGGCCGTTCGGCGTCCTGTAATAATTGACGAAATTGTGCAGGAAGTTCGAGATCCTGCTGCGGTTGAAAAGATCGATCCACTGCTGGGCGCTGAAAGTGAACTCCTCGTTCCCGGACGAAACTTTGAACAGCTTGTCGTTCGTCAGCTGGTTATAGCTGAGCATGGCCTTGATATTCTCGGCGAGGCCGTTGAATTTCAGGCCTTCGGCTTGCTGGGGGGCCTGGAGGGAAAGCCCTTTTACAAATGCGAGAAAAACCCTGATCGATTCGAGGTCCATCCCGGGGTCGGCCGCAGTAAAGCTTTCGGCGCTGATGGCCAGCGGGGTTTCCTTTTTCAGCAGTCTGACTATGTCGGAGTAGCGGTTCAGCAAATCATTCCGGCGCATGATCAGGAGGAAATGGTCGGTGTCATGCGAGAGCTTTTCATATTCCGATTGAGTTATCGTGCCCTGGTCATCGACCGAGGCCAGGTAGGAGAAAAGTATCTTCCCCTGGTAAACCAGCATTTGCCGGACTTGCTCGGCATGGCTGCGCGGCTGGGCAAATGAGAGCTTTGTCACGTCGTAGGAAACCGGCCAGGACGGCTGGTTGTACTTGACATAATCCCTGAGCAGCAATTCCGGGAGCCCCAGCGATTCGGAGAAATGGGCGACGTCCCTTTCGACCAGCCGTCCCAGCTCATTCCCGTCTGCGGCATAGAGCACCGCGGCCGCATACACCAGCTTGTCCTGGGCGCTCTCAACAGGACTGTGCCCCGAGGTTTCGGTCATGTCCCTGACAAACCGAGCCATGGCATCCGGGTTGTCCCGGACCGACGAATAGCTGTCCAGGCGCGGGTACAGGAAATATTTGCGGATCCCCTCTATGCACTGTCGGGTAATCTGCTCGTGTTTCAAGCCGAAGAACGTCGGCATGAGCTTCTTCAGGGCTGTATCCCGGAGGTAAACATCAGGAAAGAGACCGTGGATTTTCTGGTCATACTGCTTTGCCGTGAGCGTGTCCATGATCGACACCTGGTATTTGCGGTCGCTCAACAGTTTCCATTCATAGACAAACGACGCGAACATGTAGAGGGCGCCCACGGCGCAAAGCGCTATTGCGGCCGTGCGGTGCCTTGCATACGGGTCGTATTTCTCGAGTTCTTCGGCGGTGACTGCCGGCGCAAACGGGTTGGCTGAGCGCGACTCCTCGGAAAATGAAGTAAGGTAAATGCTCTCGACCAGCGGCTCCTTTGACAGCGGGTCATATTCCAGCAGGACCCTGGAAAAGGCCGAAAGGCTGTCCAGCATTTTTTTTGTCTGCCGGACGAAGTTCATCGCCTTCAGATAGCCGTCCGCGGGTAATGTCGTCAGCGCGAGGGGCAGGAGCTCCTCGAAGGACTCGAACTGTTCAGCCATTTCCCCGAGTTCGGTGTTGTCATTGAAATCCAGCTTCAGGGGGAAATTGTTCTGCCGGGCTACGGAAGAAAACTCGGTGAACCCCTCGATCATATCAAGATGGGTCACGGCAATCCGGACCTTGACCTGGTTTTTTACGGCCCGGCTCAGGACATTTATTTTCCCCCGGACGAACTGGGCCTGTCTGGTAAGGTACTCCAGGTATTCCTGTTCATCGGGAAACGGCGACCCGTTCAGGACGACAACTGCTGTGGGCCGGGCGCCCCGGAAGAAGGCTTTCTTCCATAATTTCAGGAGGGCCTTGCGGGCGTCTTCGGAAACATCCGACAGCAGGGGCGCTGGTATTTCCTGGACCATGACCCGGGAGCCAAGATATATCTGCAGGAGGGGATTGGCCGTGTAACTGGGGTAGAACCGGCGCGCATAGCCGGCCCAGTCCGTGCAGTCGTCGATAAGGGCGCTCTTGCCCGAGCCCGCCCCGCCGAAGACCACGAACTGGTCGTAAATCATTACGGCGCTGCGCAGGTCGGCCGGTATCTCTTTAAGGAAGGCTTTCCAGATCTTAACGAGGCCCGACGGTTCAATCCCGGGCTTTTTCGGAGCATCTTCGACCTCGGAGGCGCCATCCTCCTGCTGCTTGCGTTTCCTGCGTTTCAGCCATATCCAAAACGCTGCAATGAGAATAAGAAGAAAGGCAAAAGCGGCCGCTATCTGGGGCCAATAGCCCCAGAAGAACCTCTCTCCGGCCGACGCCATGACCTGCATAATTTCCAAGGACTGAATTACCTCAACAGCCGCTATCAGCGCTCGACAGACGTATCGCCGCTATTTGCCTCGATTATGAAATTTTCGTCTTCCGCTCTAATCGTCACGCAATCAGATGGTTTGACTTTTCCGGAGATGATGTCTTCCGCGAGGGGGTCCTGGATGCGCGCCTGGATTACGCGCTTCAGGGGCCTCGCCCCCATGAGAGGATTGAAGCCGAGGTTCGCCAGGAGTTCCAGGCTCTCGTCCGAGACCGTCAGCCGGATGTCCTTCTCGGCGAGCAGTCTGGTCAGGCCTTTGACCTGGATACTCGCAATAGATTTCATGCCCGTCATAGACAGCTGCTTGAAAATGAGGATGTCGTCCAGGCGGTTGATGAATTCCGGCCGGAAATGGGACCGCACGGCATCCATTATCGCCGCGTTCATTTCCTGTATCTCCTCGGGAGTCTCCGCGGGCTGGATATTAGCGGCGCCGAGATTGGACGTCATCAGCACCACCGTATTTGAGAAATTCACCGTCTGGCCCTGGCTGTCCGTCAGCCGGCCGTCGTCAAGCAGCTGCAGGAAAAGGTTGAAAACGTCGGCATGGCCTTTTTCCACTTCATCGAAAAGGATGACGCTGTACGGTTTGCGGTGCACGCTGTTGGTAAGCAAACCGCCCTCTTCATAGCCGACGTACCCGGGAGGCGCCCCGATCAGGCGGGCAATGGAGTGCTTTTCCATGAACTCGCTCATATCGATGCGGACCAGGGCATTTTCGTCGTCAAAGAGAAACTCGGCAAGCGCCTTGCACACCTCCGTCTTGCCGACCCCGGTGGGGCCCAGCATGAGGAAGGAGGCAATAGGGCGGTTCGGGCTCTGCACGCCGGCCCGGGAGCGCCTGATGGCCCTGGAGATGGCCGCCAGGGCGTCGTCCTGGCCGATGACGCGCTGCCGCAGATGGTCTTCCAGGTGCATGAGCCGGTCCCTTTCCGAACCCATCATCTTGGACACGGGGATGCCGGTAATACGGGAGACCGTTGCGGCAATGTCTTCATCGGTAATTGATTTCAGCAGAAAGCGCTCGTCGGTGAGGTCCACGTCGGCATACTGCTCAATGGTTTTTTCCAGGGCCGGGATCACCTTGTATTGGAGTTCGGCCACCCGCGAAAAGTCCTCTTCGCGGACTTTCTGATCCATTTCCCTCTTCGCTTCTTCCAGGGATTTTTTGGCGTCCAGGACGACCGTGAGCGCCTCTTTTTCCTTTTTCCATTTCTGAGTCAACTCCTCGCTCTGCCCTTTAAGCGACTGGAGCTCGGTATTAAGGCCCTTGAGACGTTCCTGGGCCTTGCCGCCCGTCTCGTTCTTCAGCGCCCGCACCTCGATCTCCAGGTTGACTATGCGCTGATCGATTGCCTCTATATCCGCGGGTTTCGAAGACAGGTCGATTTTGACCGAGGCCGCGGTCTGGTCGATCAGGTCCACCGCCTTGTCGGGCAGGAACCGGTCCATGACATAGCGCTTCGCCAGCTTGGCGGCCGACACGAGGGCCGCGTCCGAGATGTGGACGCCGTGGTGAACTTCGTATTTTTCCTTGATGCCCCGGAGGATCGTCACAGTTTCATCAATGCTCGGTTCGTCCACTATGACCGTCTGGAACCTCCGTGTCAGGGCCGAATCCTTCTCGATGTACTTGCGGTATTCCTGCATGGTAGTCGCGCCGATGACGCGGATCTCTCCCCGGGAGAGGGCGGGCTTGATCAGGTTCGCGGCGTCCATGGAGCCCTCCGAACCTCCGGCCCCGATCAGCATGTGGATTTCATCGATGAACAGGATTACATTGCCGGCGTCGCCCACTTCCTGCAGGACCCTTTTGAAGCGATCTTCGAATTCCCCGCGGAACTTCGCCCCGGCGATCAATTGCCCCATGTCCAGGGACAGCAGGGCTATATCCTTGAGGTCGTCGGGGACGGTCCCGTTCACGATGGCCTGCGCCAGGGCTTCGACGACAGCCGTCTTCCCGACGCCCGGTTCCCCGATAATCACGGCGTTGTTCTTCATGCGCCTGCTCAGGATCTGTATGGCGAACCGCACTTCCTTCTCGCGCCCGATGACCGGGTCCAGCTTGCCCCGGCGGGCCTTATCAGTGAGGTCGACCGAATACTTAGCCAGGTATTCAAAATCTCCGGTCCCGTCTTCCCCCTTGGCAAACCGGCCCTGGGGCGGCCTGGCCAGGGCGGCGAGGAGTTCCTGCTTGTCGGCGCCCGCCTCGGCGAATGCCTCGGCAATATCGTCCTGGGCGAGAAGCCCCGTCATGATATGGTTTAATCCTATATACTTCGACTCGGCCTGCTGGCTGGATTCTTCGGAGATGATAAATACTTTCTCCAGTTCCCGGCTGATCGGCGTCTGCTTCCCGTCCGCTTTTCCCTTTGACTGCGTAAGCAAAATGCCGTCCCCGCGGGCCGAAAGTTTGTCGTAATCGATGTTGAAATCGGGGAGGACCTTTTTATGAAGACCATCCTGCATCAGGGCTGACAGCATATGCCAAGGCGTAACGTACTCATGGTCCCTTTTGACGGCAAGGCGGCAGGCGTTCTCAATTACTTCCTGGGCTTTCATCGAAAATTTCTCAATTATCATCGTCGCATCTCCAAGCTGGTAAAACCAAACAGGAACTTCGATTCCAAATAGCCGAAATGAGTAATAATGTCAAACACTATGAGGGAAACTCTCACGTAACTTCGACCTGATTTCATTAGCGTTTTCAAGGATGTCTGCTTACGGTATAAAAATGCTAAAAAAGGGGAGTTACCAATTTTCTACCAACAGCTACCCTGAACTTGACACAAACGGGTAAATAGCCACCCCCCTTTTCTAAAAGGGGGACTTAAAGGTACATCGATACTAAGTTATTGCGGGCAACACGTTTTTAAAGCAACGCCTGGAGGGCCTCGATGTCCTTGGCGACCAGCCAGGTGAGGCTTTTTACCGCCACCGTCCTGTCCCCGCCGGTTACGACATAATTATTGCACGCGTCTACAACATTGATGGCATCCTGCATGCGGTTTCGGACAAAGCGCCTTTTCTCGGAAGTGCTGCGAATAAGGAAGTCCTTGGCAACCGTCGAGAATACCCGGCGGTAGATTTCCAGCGCCCCGTCAACCTGTTTCACGCGCTTGCGCTTCGCCATGAAGCCGGCGGAAGAAAACTTCTCCCAGGCGTCCTGCGCGATCATCGTTTTTTCCATAGTGTAATTCTGGGGGAGCAGCAGCTCGGTGCCTGCTTTCTTATCAGACAAAAACGCCTTGATCTTGTTGAGGTTGGCCAGCGTGATATAGGTGCTGCCCGGGGTCTTGGCATTCGGCCCGTCAAGATGGATCACCTGCTCCTGAGTCGCACGGTAGGAAAGCCCCATGCTGCTGAGCAGGGCCTGCGGAAAGTCGGCATTATACCTGGCCGGTTTTTGCCCGTAAGCCGGGCGCGGCTGAGGCAGGGCCCGGGTGTCGTTCGGCTTTTCAATTTTGAGGCAGGCATGCTCGTGGTCGTTCAGGAAATCGTTGGGATAAAGAGTATGCAGGGCCCTGTTTTTCGCGCGGACCGGCCGCTCCGTCTGCGAGCCGCCGGCCACAGACCACGAACCTGACGAATTGTTCGCGCGGATTACATCCTTGAAGCGGCGCAGGAAATCGTAATAAACGGCGACGTCCCCGGCGCTTTCGATGGGATCGGCATAGGAGCCCCGCTGGAATTGCGTGCCGTGGTGAGCGAGGAACTTCAGCCCGATATGGCGCACCAGGTCGGCGACGGCGCGGGAACCGGGGTCGACCTCAGCTATGGATCCGAACGCGCCGACCACACAGGAGTGGTTTCCCGGCAGCGGCAGGAAATGGACGTTGGGCGGAGGTGGTGCCGCGTTCCGGGGAAGAGGATGGGTCAAAGTGTTCGGGTCGTTTTTCGCGTGGTAGGAGGCCGGTGCGGCGCAGGTCATCAGGGGGCGGTCCGTCGGCTGGAAATTTGCCCGGTCGTCGTCCAGGGCGATGATGGCCAGGTAGTTGCGGACGTTCGGCGGTATCGTGAGCATATCAGGCCCAAAGATCGTCTTGCCCCCGGGTACGGGGTCGGCTGCGAGGATATTCAGCGGGACCTCGTAATGGAAAATGTCGAACAGCCTGTTGGCTATTCGAAGGCAGGTAACAGCGCCGCGGCTCCATCCCACCATGTTGATGCAGGTCGGTTTCCGTCCGTGGTCGAAGGCAAGCCCCTGGACCATATCAGCCGCCCGGGCAACGTTGTCGTCCCAGCCGATACCGAAGAGGCGCCCCGATTTTCTCGCTGTCTGGTAGGTGTCGCCTTTCGCCTCGTCATAGAGAGACCGGTGCTGGGTATCGCTCTGTCTCGCTCCCCCCAGGGCGGCGAAATATCCGGGGGTGGAGGGCGCCTCCGTGGTCTTCCGGCCGCCGGTAAAGGGATTGCCGGAGCCCGGCGTGTTGTACTGGTAACCCCGGGACGTGACCGCCACGGTTTCCGAGCCCGGCCCCATGTTGATCATATATGTGACGCTTTCCGCGTTGGCGATGTCGTAGCGCCCGTTCTTTCCCTGGACGATGCGCGCCTCCTGGTTTTTCGGCATAAGGTTGTGCAGAAAAGTGACCAGTTCGTGGTAGTTCTTGTCCGGATGGAAATCTGTGCCGTGGTTGAAAATAGTGAAAACAAAATCAGGCATTAACGTACCTCCCCGGGATTAATTTCAAGTTGACTGTCCAGTTCTATTATATCGGAACATGAGACTCAGCGCTTAAGCTTGCCCGTGTACTGGAAAAAGCAGTCATGGCAGACGCGGACGGGCTCCTTGTAGCCCAGGTGGGACAATTTGAGCGTCTGGTCCTGCGGAGCGCATTTCGAGCAAAGGACCCGGCCGCAAGCCCGGCAGTGGTGGCGCCGCGTGGTCAGCGTGAACTTCGCGCCGCAGCGCTGGCACTGTGTATGGTCGCTGTCCTTTTCCCAAGGCGCAGCGGTCCCGAAGGCGCGGGCGCCGGGCCGGGCGTCATTGGGCTGCGGGGGGATCTTCTGGCTGGGGAATACGCGGACCATCGGCTTGCGGTCATTCCACTTGAAATACCTCGAAAGATCTTCAAACACCGGGGTGATGCGGATTGCCGCCGAATGCGGGGGATTGCCGACCGGAGTGGTTATATTATTCAGCTTGGCATCCCCGAATTTCGTGAAAGGCGCATCCACCTTCATGAGTTGGGAATGGAAGCCGACTTTATCCGGTTCATAACCCTTGGGCGTTGTTTTGAGAGTATATGACCCGTCCACGTTGAATACCAGGCCGCCTTTGCAGGCGATGACCGCGGCCGGATTGATGTGCATGCCGCACGAAGGCACCAGCTGCACCTGCACCCAGGGGTCTTTGGGCCCGGGGGGCGACTGCCGCAGGCGCTGGCTGCCATGGTCCAGGCAGATCTCCAGACCGAAGGTGATCCCCTCGATTTCGAAGATGCCGAGCCCCTCGTACTCCCTCCTGCCGAGTTCCTTGCCGGCGCCGCGGTTGGGGTCCCAACCGGTTTCAGTCCTTTTACCGGCCATGAGATGGCGCACAGCGCTGTCGAGGACGGCCCCGCTGCCGGGGCTGACCTTGAGGAAATCGACGCCGGATTTGTGCTCTTTCACCACCACGCGGGAACCTTCAATACCCTGCTCTCCGCGCTGGATGAGGCTGATGTTGTAAGCCTCGCCCTGGCTGCCCTGATTCGTGATCCCCGGGGCCCCGGAGGAAGCAATTATTGAACCGAACACGAATACCCAGTGCTCGTAATCCTTGTCCTTGGTCTTTACGAGAGCCCTGAGCATATCCAGAAGGTTGCTTGTTGCGCGGCCGCCCTGCCCCTCGCCCACTACCCTGGATATGGGATAAGCGCCCTTGCTTCCGCGGAAGTAGAACTCGGGGGCGACGAACACTTTGAGGCAGGCGGCGTCCTTCATGGCGGCCTTCCTGGCGCACTCGACGGCTTCGAGCATAAGCGTGACCCGGTATGCCATGTCGTCCAAATCCGATGCCAGGCCCCGGTATACCTTTCCCTGAGGTGTCAGGGCGGGGCCGGTAAAAATCTCGTAACCGATGAGTTGGATTTCCGTGTAGGCCATCGCTCTCCTTTCAAAGTATAAACTAGCGCTTGCGCCGGGCGGCCTGTGGCGAGGAAACTTTGATTCTCGGGAAGCGAGTATAGGCGCGGATCAGCCGGGTGTCAACACGAACCTGCAAAATGGCTGAAGCCGCATATGGAACCCCTGCGGGCTGAATCAAAAGGGAGATTACTTCAATTCAAACATGATAGCCATGATCGGTTTATCATATTCAAGCATGCTCATTGACAGCCGCAAAAACAGCATGCGTTGCCGCCCCGACCGACAAGAAACGGTTGCCGTTTCAGAAAACGATCCCGGATGTTGTATCTGTCCCTTCTGCCGTCTTCAATTCTCGTCAAGCAACTCCGTTATAATCAGATCAATTCGAGCTTTTCTGATAAGACCATCCATCCCGCCGGTCCGCAGATGATCTTTTGGCGCCGCACTGATTAAAATGGCCGAAGCCGCCATCAACTTGCGGCAGAAAACAATTGGCAAGTTGCAGACTTCCATTCTCAAATATCATGATACTCCCCCAAAATGACACATAATATCGGATCGGTTGCAGATCAGAACGGACGGTATGAGCCGGGGAAATCGACAGGACGTTTGCTTGATCATTGCTTTGACAAAGGAGCGAATGTATGAGAAAATTTTGCTTTCAAAATACAAAACGAGACAGAAAAACATGGAAATATTTACCAGAAAAGAAGGACAGGCCCTGATTTTTTCTCCCAAGGGCCGACTGGACGCGATCACGACGCCGGAATTTGAAAGCGCCGTAATATCCGCTGTCGACGGCGGCGATATACGAATCCTCATCGATATGGGCAATATCGAATACATCAGCAGCGCCGGCCTGAGGAGCTTTGTGGTGCTGATGAAAAAACTCAAGCAGCTCAACGGCCGCCTCGTCCTGTTCGCTTTGCAGAAGCAGGTGATGGAAGTTTTTGCCGTTTGCGGCTTCAGCTCGATAATAACGATAAAGGATACTCAACAGGAGGCCCTCGGGCAGGTCTGAATGTCGACCCTTGGCAAAGGAGTGACATTTCCGGCGCAAATCGAATTCCTCTACCCGTCCCTGGATTTTGTCCTTTCCCGCGCCGGGGAATGCGGGGTCGATGGGGCGCGCCGCCGGGATATCGAACTCGCGATGGAAGAGCTCCTCGTCAATATTTTCGATTACGCTTATCCGGAGGGCCCGGGAGAGGTGTCCATCCGTTGCGGAAAAACCTCGAGCATGAATGGGATGGCTTTCACCATCGAGATTGCCGATGGAGGGGTCCCCTTCGATATCCTGTCGGTTTCGGAACCTGACCTGGAAGCCGGGATAGAAGACCGGCCCATCGGCCGGCTGGGCGTCTTCGTGGTGAAAAAACTTATGAGCAGCGTCAGCTATCGCCACGAGAACGGGTTGAACATCGTAACGCTTGAAATCAGCCTGGATAAGCCCCGCCCCTCATTCGTCTGAGGTCGAGCCCTCTGCCTTCCGAGATAAGACATTTAAGGCTTTGTTAAACAGTCCAGATGCTCAGGGATTTGCATCCATGTACCAGGAAAATTGACCGTCCTTGATCTGGAGAATGACGGCGCTCTTGACGGGATCGCCGGATCCTTCCTGAAATTGCATTGCGCCCGTGATGCCGCTGTATTTAGGGATCCTGGACATCGCGTTGCGCACGACCTCCCGGTCCGGCCTTCCGGAGAGTTTTATCGCCTGCCAGAGCATGCCGAAAGCGTCGTAGGTCAGGGCGGCCACATCATCGGGCATCTGGTTGAACCTGGACTGGTAGTTATTGATGAATTTCTTGGTCGCGGGCGCCGGCGCATCCGCCGCAAAATGGCTTGTGAAATAATAGCTTTCGCATTCATGGGGGCACTTCTCCAGCAGTTCCCGGCTCCCCCAGGAGTCGCTGCCGATAAAAGGCGCCTTGATGCCCAGCTTTTTCGCCTGTTGTATCTGGAGCGGTATTTCCGAGTAGTAATTGGGCAGGAAAACTATGTCCGGCCCGGCCGCTTTTATTTTTCTGAGTTGCTGCTCGAAATCCGTCTGGCCGGCCTTGTAAGCCTCGAAAGCCACGATGGCCCCCTTGTCTTTCTCAAAGGCTTCCCGGAAGAAATTGGCGATTCCCCGGTTGTATTCCGAATCCCCGTCATAAAGCACGGCGGCCTTCCTCTTGTTGAGCGTTCCCAGGATGAAATTCGCAACAGCTCTGCCCTGGAATGAATCGATCCAGCAGGCCCGGAAAATGTATCTCGCGGGTTTCTCTGTCGTTTCATTCATTGTCGCCTTGGGGGAAGTCGACCAGGGCGAAATCAGCAGCACCTCATTTCTCTCGGCGACCTTCGCGGCAGCTATGACAAAGCGGCTCGCGTTCGGGCCGACAATGGCCAGGACCTTGTCTTTTTCGATCAATTTCAGGACGGCTTTTTCCGACAGGTCTTCCTTGCCGCCGTTGTCCTCAATTATGATCTCCACGGGATGCCTCCTGTTATTAACCAGGAGTCCCCCGCCCTCGTTGATCTCGTCGGCCGCCATCCGGGCGGCCCTGCTGCAGGACGCCCCGACCGCCGACAGGTCGCCCGTGAGTTCGGCGACGACTCCGATCCGGATCGGCTCGCCCTTGCCGGAGCAGCCCACGAACAAGACTCCAAGCAGGGCTGAAGCCAGAAAAGCGCAAATCTTCGCAAAAGTCATTTGCTTCATTTTCCCGGTCCCCTGTACCTCAGGGCCAGGATTGTCATGTCGTCCCATGGAGCGATCTCGCCCGTGAATTGCCTGACGGCCCTCAGGATGCAATTGGTCAGGCCTTCCGGATTTTGATCCCGGCAGGAGCGAATGGTCTCGATCAGCGCCTGGTTGGAAAACAATTGCCTTTGCTTGTTCATGGCTTCCGTGATGCCGTCAGTGTAAAGCAGCAGCATATCGCCGGGCTCCAGCTTCATTTTCATAGTCTGGTGCGAGACATCGTCCATGATCCCCAGGCACATATTCTGGGGAATTTCGAGCCAGCGGGGCGTTCCCCCGGCCGGCAGGAAGACGGGCGGATTATGGCCGGCATTGGCCAGGCTCAGCTCCCCTGTCTTGAAATTCAGGATCCCGCAGAAAAGCGTCACGAACATGCACTGTTCATTGTCAATGCAAAGCTCGGTGTTCACCATGCTCATGATCTCGGAAGGAGAGATGCCCGGGCTTGACGCGACCCCTTTCGTCAGGGTCTTGGAAACCGCCATGAACAGGGCGGCGGGAACGCCCTTGCCCGAAACATCGCCGATGGAAAAGAAAAGGTTCTCGTCATCGAGGAGAAAGAAATCGTATAAGTCCCCGCCCACCTCTTTTGCCGGCTCCAGGACGGCATAGATATCGAACTCTTGTTTTTCCGAAAGGGGGGGGAACTTCTTGGGCAGGAAACTCATCTGGATCGTGTGGGCGATCTTCAGTTCGCTTTCTATCCTTTCCTTGGCCGCGGTTGTCTCCGCCAGGTTGCTGATGTATTCTTTCAGGGCCGACTTCATGTTGCCGAATGACCTGGTAAGCTCCCCTACTTCATCTTCCGATTTCACGGGCGGCACATCGATATCGAGGTTGCCCCTGGCGATCTCCCGGGCCTTGTCCGCCAGGTTGCGCAAGGGACGGGTGATCGTCCCGGAAATTATTATTATTACCAGGAACAGGATGGCGAAACCTGCCGCGCCTATCGACAGGATGACCTGGTTGAGCCTGGTGATTTCGGAGAACAGGACCTCCTCCGAAAAAACCAGGCCTATGGACCACCCCGTTGAAGGCAGCGGGGCATAGTACATCCAGCCCTTCTGTCCGGAGAAATTCCGGGAGAGCGGCTCGAACCCCTCGCCGCCCCGGGTCATATGGCGCCCGATGCGCCGCAGTTCGGGGTCGTTCTGCGCTTCGGCAACGCTGAAGACGCTTTCCCGCATTACATATTCCTTGTTCGGGTGAATGATGAACACGCCGTTTCTGGATACTATGAATCCGTAACCGGTCTGGTCCGGGATAAGCTTCATGACAATATTGAAAAGCCAGTCCAGAGGGATTTCGGCCGTGACCACGCCTGTGAACATCCTCTTGTCATTGACATAGCGGTAAAAGGGGACGGAATAGGTGGCCATTGTAATTTTGCTCCCGCCCTCGTCAAAATACGGTTCGCTCCAGACGGCGCGCCCCAGCTCCTTCGGGACCTGATACCAGTCCTGGTAGAAATAGTTGAACTCGTCGTTTCCAAGCTGCATCGTCTCGAACCGGCTGTTGCCCCGGAAAACATACGGGGCAAAAAAGAATGACTTCCCGTCGAAGGCATAGGGCTCAAAAGCTACTGCGGAACCGTATATTTCAGGGTTCGTCGAAATAAAATTCTTCACCTGCTCTTTCAGCGCGGAGCCCTCCAGCTTTTGCGTTGTCAGGGAATGTGAAATATACGCCGGGACTTTTTCAACGCCGTTGAGGACGGATTCGATCCTGTTGACGGTGGCCATTGTCAGGCTCGCGGCGTTTGTTTCCGCGTCCTTGAGTATCTGGTTGCGCAGGTAGATATAACTGTAACCGAAGGCCAGAATGAAAATCACGGCCGTGCTGGTCAGAATGAAAAGCGCCAGTTTGAAAGCAAGGCCGCGCCTATTCATTCTCCCTTTCCCTGATACAGTTGACGTTGAACTGGACAAACGGCGTTATGCGTCCGATAAGGCCGCTTTTATAGAGCTCGTTTGCCACTGTCTGATATCCTTTCTCTTCCAGGGCGCCGATGGGGAGTTTGGAGCCTGCGGGCTGGACCAGGTCCTTTATCCTGGAAAGCATCCATTTCTGATGGGTCCGGTTGGTCCCTGTTTTGGCTTCGGTTGCGTATTTCATGACGATATCGATCGCCTCATCCGGCTTCTCAAAAGCATATTTCCAGCCTTCGACAGAGGCCCTGACGAAATTGCAGCATAATTCAGGGTCCCGCCTGAAGGTTTCCTCGCGGACATATATCCCGTCTTCCGGGAAATTGAGGCCGTACCGGTCAAAGAAGAACAGGGTCAATTCGTTTTCGTTCCAGCCGGAATTCAGGATTGTATGGTATTCGTTGTACCACATCGCAGATGCCGCATCGACTCCGCCCCGCAGGAAAAGGTTGACCGTCGCCCCCTGGACAACCGAGCTGGTTTTCAAATTGTATTTACGGAAAAAAGCCAGGGGCTGGATACGGAAGTTTTCCCACATGCTGACTTTTTTGTTGTTCAGGTCCTGAGGGCTGGTGATCCCGCTGCCTTTCTTGGCGACGAGGATGAAGCCGGAGCGCTGGACGATTTGGCCGATATTGATGATCTTTATTCCCTTGTCCCGCATCTGGACGGCTTCGGAAAGGAAAAGTGTCGCGAAGTTCACCTTGCTGCCCGCCAGCATATCAGCGGAAGCGAATCCCGGCCCTCCCCTCATGATTTCCAGGTCAATGCCGCGATTTCTGTAGAATCCTTTTTCATAGGCTACATAATACCCGGCGAACTGGGCCTGCGGCAGCCACTGGGGGATGAAGGTCATCGTCCTCAGCTCCCCTGCGAAGGACAGGGATGGAAGCACCAGGAGGATGCACAGCAAGACGGATTGAATTATTCGGCAGGCCATAATCATGTATCCTCACGAACACTCACATATTGTGTGAGTAAAGGATTGTTTGCTTTTATGAGCAGCTTTGTAACTCATTAAACCTACTCGCACAAGCAGGAATTTTCAGGCCCTGTTATCTTTCCCAAGTCAATATTTTTGAGCCGTAGCTGTTTCAATTGCCTCAAATGTAAAAGCTTTCCACAGCATCTCTAGGATTAACTCGTATGCCCTTTTCAGAGACATTCCGATTTTTTAAAATATGCAAACAAGTCATAGGAACATATCTCCACCTGAAAGATATTTTCAACCCTGCATTGCACTGTTTCAAAGAGGCCCTGATATTTATCAAATCAAGCTAAAACATTAAGGAGAAGAGCAATGAATTTTGGCTTAACAGAAGAACAACAAATGGTAAAAGACCAGGTAACCAAATTTGCGGAAACCCAGATAAAACCGATCGCCGCAGAGCTGGACCACACCCACAGGCATCCCCAGGAGATCTGCCGCAAGCTCGGCGAGATGGGCATCATGGGAGTGGCCATGCCGACTGAGTACGGCGGAGCCGGCATGGATATAGTCACTTACGTTC
>CAZKYN010000052.1:0-15861 GCA_964556675.1 uncultured Syntrophaceae bacterium | reverse complement strand
GTCGGTAACGTAAAGGCTCGCGTCATAACCTCCTGTCCGGATCTTTTTTATGTAGTCTCTCAACTCGAGATAGCCCATCTCATCGGCTTTCTTCTGCACGGATGTGAAGTCTGCGGGCGTTTCAGGTATGTCCAGGTTGGAGGAATCAATTCTGCTGATCAAAGGCATGCCGGCCGGGAAGGTCGTGACCATTGCATTTGAAAATATCCAGCCGTTTCCTGTCCATCTGGCTTCCCTCGCGTCAATGCGTTTTTCCAGGCGGAAATCCTGGTCGAAATAGTTAATGGTGATCCCCTGGATCACATTGCGCTCATAATCATAGAAACCGAAATTGTAAATAGCATTTTTGCTTTTGTACCATATCTGGTTCTGCTTGAAACTCCCGCCCTGTTTCTTCTTCTGGACTTCCTCCAATTTGATGTGCTTGGCTTCCTGGTTCGAATAGGGCACCACCACCTCATTGAAAAAGAAACTGAAAATCGAGATGAACACGGCGACAAGGAAAACGGGAACGGCCGCGCGGTACAGGCTAACGCCGTTGGCCTTCATGGCCGTTATTTCGAGGTTGCGCGAAAGCCCGCCGAACGTGAGCAGAGACGAGAGCAGCACGGCGACAGGGATGACCTGGGCTATGACCTGCGGGAGCGAATAGAAGAAATATCTGCCGATCTGTGCGATCGTTGCGCCGTTGCTCAGGAACATCCGGATCCTGCCGAAGAAATCAACTATCAGAAAAACGGCTATGAATGAGACCATCATCATGATGAGCATCCTGAAGAACTCTTTAGTGATGTATTTGTCCAGAATGGTCATTTGAAGAAGGTCCTGATCTTCTGAGTTATCCGGTGAATAATCCGGCCCGGCGGTATCTCGTTCGCGGCCAGCAGGAACGCCAACATTGCAGCCGCAAGGAAAATGATATTCGGCGCCCACGCTCCGATCACCGGCGAAATCCTCCCGGTTTCTCCCAGAGCGTCGCCGGCGAGCTGCATGACATAGTAGAGCAGGACAATCCCGATCCCCACTGAAAATCCGCGGGATTTTCCGGAACGGCGGGAAGTTATGCCAAGCGGCACGCCCAGCAAGCCGAATATCAGGCAGGCAAACGGGACGGCGAATTTCTTGTGGTATTCGGTTGTGAACTCCCTTCGCTCCTTGGGCTTGTCGGCGGTATGGCGCATTCGGGCCAGCTCCCGCAGGCTCAATTCGACTTTGGATTTCCCGGCCGGCTTTGCAGTCACGGTCGCAATGTCGAGCTGAATGTCATATGATTTGAACGCGGTCTTCTTATAAGCGGCGAGAGAGGCGTTCACGGAATGGACGCTGCCGTCCTCGAGCCTGAGAGTCACCGACATGGATTGCGGATTGGAGTAAAGCCTCCCCCGGTGCGCCAGGATCGTGGACGGTTCGGAGGTGAGGCGGGTATCATAGATGAAGACGGATTCCATTGATTCGCCGTCGGAGGGTATCCTGTCGGCGTAAATGACCAGGCCGCTGAAGTCATCGTTGAACACCTTTTCCTTGATGCCCACGCTCGCCTTGTTCTGGATAATCGAAAACAGCAGGCTTTTAGAGGCCTGGTTGCTGTATGGCGCAACGAACATGCCCAGGGCGGCCGTAACCAGGGATGCTGCAAGGGAGATGGCGACAATGGGCTGGACAAGCTGGTATAAGCTGACACCGGAAGCCTTCATCACGACTACCTCGCTGTCCGCGGAAAGCCTCCCGAGAGCCGTAAGGACCGATATCAGCAGGGCGATAGGTATGGTGAAGATCAGGAACGACGGCATGAGATAAAGCACGAGCTGGCCTATTGCCGGGAAGCCCACGCCTTTATTGACCATGAGTTCCATAAGCTGGAGTATCTTCCCGATGAGGAGAATGAACGTCAGGATCAGCAGAGAGATGAAGAAGGGAAAAGATATCTCCCTGATGATGTATCTGTTGAGAATTCTTTTCATGATTGTCCGCACCGGTAATTAACACAGAAGGAAATGGCTGTAAATATTTCTATAAATCTGTTAAAAAGTGTACACTTTTTCGAGGTGGCTGAAATGATAGACCTGCATACCCATACAGTGTTCAGCGACGGCGACCTGATCCCCGCGGAGCTGGTCCGCAGGGCCACTGCGCGCGGCTGCAAAGCCGTTGCGATCACCGACCACGCCGACCATTCCAATATCGATTTCATCATCCCGCGAATCGTCAACGTCTGCCGCAAAATGACCGGCAACTGTCCGATCAGGATGATCCCGGGAGTTGAGCTGACCCATGTCATTCCAGGACAGATCAGGGAACTTGCCGCCGAGGCCAGATCATTGGGGGCGCAAGTTGTCATTGTGCACGGCGAAACCATAGTAGAGCCGGTTGCGCCCGGGACCAACAGGGCCGCCCTGGATTCGCAAATCGACATCCTCGCCCACCCGGGGCTGCTCACAGACGAAGAGGCGCGGCTCGCAGCCGAAAGAGGCATCTTCCTGGAAGTCTCGGCGAGAAAAGGGCATAGCCTGACAAACGGCCACGTGGTGAAGACCGCCCGCAAGTACAATGCCGGGCTCGTCCTCAATACGGACTCGCACTCGCCGCGGGACTTGATCGACCTGGAAACGGCGCGGAAAATCGCGAGGGGGGCCGGAATGGACGATGCCGAAATCGAAAAAATGTTCGGAAATTCTCGCGCCCTTGTCGAAAAGATCAGCGGGCCCAAGTGAAAGCAGTCTTCCTGTCCGATACCCACATTAAAAGCAGCGCCGAGCCCCAGTACAGGCCGCTCCTGGATTTCCTGGAACGCGTGAAGGGCGTTGACCGCCTTTTCATCCTGGGCGATTTTTTTGATTTCTGGTTTTGCGACAGCCGGAGCATGTTCCCTGAATTCCGGCCCATTGTCGAAAAGCTGTTCGACTTGAAATCCTCAGGTACGAGGGTCAGCCTCTTCGAAGGCAACCACGACTTTTTCCTGAATGACTATTTCAACGGCAGCGGGCCCGGTGCCGGCATTGAAATCTACCCCGAGTGGGCCGATATGCAATTGGAGAATAACAGGCTGCTGCTGGCCCACGGCGATTTGGTCGACACCGAAAACCGCAAGTACCTCTTTTTGAGAAGAGTGCTCAGGAGCAGGATATTTTACGGATTGCAAAAGCAGATTCCGCCGCGCCTGCGCTGGATGCTTGCCGACCTCAGTTCCAATACGAGCAAGGGTTTCCCGGAGCCCCGGGAGGAGCTGGCCCGGAAAATGGAAAGCTTCGGCCGGACGAAACTGGAGGAGGGCTACGATGCGGTAATCCTGGGACACTGTCACATCCCCATTCTCAAGCGGTTTCCGGCCGATGGCAAGGACAGGATCTTCTGCACCCTGGGCGACTGGATAACCCACTACAGCTACCTGAGCTATGACGACGGCAAGTTCGAGCTGCTGCGCTGGAAGTAGCCGAATTTACTCCTGATAATTCTCCCCAAAAAAATTTGGACAGCAATAGCTTTATATGCTAGATACCCCCCGCGGGCTGTTGAAAACCGTTTCACATTGCAGCCCCGCCCCGCTTGGGAATAAGAGTTTTTGAACAGACTCCATACAGACTCCATGAAAGTGATGGTAAAATGAATTTCGGCGGATTGACGCCTGAACTTGCGCAATACACTAAATCTTTATTTGTTGTGGTTCCGGTCCCTTATGACCTGACTTCCACGTACCAGGGGGGCGCCAGGCGCGGGCCGGCCGCCATCCTTGATGCCTCGGCCAACATGGAGCTGTATGACGAGGAACTCAATAAAGAGACTTACCTGTGCGGCATTCATACACTGCCCGCTCTCGATCCGGTCGCCTCGGGTCCAGCGGAAATGAACGAAGCCATTAAAGGGAAGATTGCCCCGGTAGTCAAAGACGGCAAAATACCCGTCCTTCTGGGGGGAGATCACAGTGTCACGCTGGGCGCCGTCCAGGCGGTAGCCGAAGCCTATCCGGAATTATCCGTTCTTCACCTTGACGCCCACGCCGATTTGCGCAGTTCGTACCAGGGGACGCCTTTCAGCCACGCCTGCATCGGGAGGCGCATTTCCGATTTTCTCCCTCTCGTCCAGGCGGGCATTCGAAGCATGAGCGCCGAAGAAGCCGTTTTCCTGAAATCATCATCCGTGCTGAGTATCCCGCCCGGGGAATTCATATACGCGGATACGAAAAAAAAGATAGCCGGCAGCCTGAAGAAGGATGTCTACATCACAATCGACCTCGACGTTTTCGATCCGTCGATCATGCCTTCCACGGGGACTCCGGAGCCGGGCGGACTTGCATGGGGCGACGTGCTGGACATCGTCCGCGAAGTTTCGCATACTTGCAATGTCCGGGGATTTGATGTCGTAGAGCTTGCCCCCATCCCAGGGATCGTTGCGCCTGATTTTCTTGCATCCAAGCTGATCTACCGAATAATGGGCTACCTGACTCGCACGGATGGGCTTTAAGGAGGAATAGATTGAAAATATATGTCCCCAAAAGAATTTTCTTCACCAAGGGGGTAGGCACCCATAAGGACGAACTCCAGTCTTTCGAGCGCGCCTTGAGGGATGCCGGAATCGAGAAATGCAATCTTGTAACTGTCTCAAGCATCTTCCCCCCCGGGTGTAAAATGATATCCAAGACGCAGGGCCTCAAGGAACTGGTGCCCGGCGCTATAACTTTCTGCGTCATGAGCCGCTGCTGCAGCAACGAGCCGAAGAGGCTTTTGGCCGCCTCGGTCGGCTGCGCGATACCTGCCGACAAATCGGCTTACGGTTACATCAGCGAGCACCACGCCTTCGGACAGACGGAGAAACAGGCCGGCGATTACTCCGAAGACCTTGCCGCGGCCATGCTCGCATCGACCCTGGGCATCGACTTCAATGTCGACGAGAGCTGGGACGAAAAGAAAGAGATTTTCAAGATCAGCGGAAAAATCGTCCGCACCCGCAACGTGACACAGTCAACGATAGTCAAGAACGGCGGGTTCACAACGGTGGTCGCAGCCGCCGTATTCGTATTTTAGGCTGCCTTATTCCGAATACAACACAACTGATATAGCTCGCGACAATTCTTATATTGAACTGAAGACGGATGGCTCTGTCATGCCTGCATGATGCGCCTGTTTACCTGATTCCCCCGCTGCTCGGATTCCTGGCGTTCTTCTCACTTGGCCTGCTGTCGTTCCTGAGATCAAGGCGAAATCAAACTAACTTGTATTTTGCATCCATTTGCCTGATGGGCGCAGCCCTCAATCTCGACGTCGCCCTGGTGTCTCTTGTGGGAAGCTCCGAGACGGCCCTGCTGATCGACAGATGCTTTTACATGATGTTCGTTTTCAGCATACCCTTATATGTCCTGTTTACTCACAGCTTTCTCGGGATGACCTCAAAGAAGCATATAGAAAAATCGGCTGTCTTCGCGTCTCTTTTTTTTCTCCTCCTGGTCCCGACAGATCTCTTTATCCCATACATGAGGGAATACACCTTCGGGAGGATAGCTCAGGCAGGGCCGGCTTTCAATGCGTTCTCGCTTATTGGAGGCATTGCCGTTTTTTATTGCCTTGTTGCGCTGTTCCGCGGACTGAGCAAGGCTCGTGACAATGAGGAAAGGTGCAGGGTAAAGTACGTTCTCACGGGATTAGGGCTCAGCGCGGTGCTTATCCTGATGAGCCATATCTCCGTATCGGGCGCCGATCTGTACCCCATAGGAAGCTTCAGTTTCATCCCGGCGCTGATGCTCTCGGTCGGCATTCTAAAATATGATTTAATCGGCCTTGATGTTGCTATCCGCAAGGGCATCCTCTATTTCCTGCTGACCGTGATCATCACTTTTTCGTACCTGCTGATAATCTATCTGGCTCAGTCGCTCTTCTCGACATCTGCATCCGACTCTTCGCCGCTGACGCCCCTGTTGCTCGCGCTTGTCATTGCCGTATTATTTCAGCCCTTGAGGGAGAGGGTCCAGGCGGTCATAGACAGGCTCTTCTTCAAAGGGAAATACGACTATCAGGCTGTGCTCAAGCGGATCAGCCGCGAGCTGGGGACCTTGCGCAATGTAAAGGCAATAAAGGAATTCCTGATGAATTCCCTAAACTGCGCGCTGCGTGTCTCTGCAATTTCGCTCCTTACCTTCGAAAATGGCGGGACGTGCGCCTCGCCTCGGGACGGGAGCACGTCGACTGAAGCAGGCCCGGCCCAACCCGTTGCGCAAATTCTCCTCGACAGAAAAACATATCTGTCGCGCGCGGCGCTGCGCAATTTTCCCGGGCCGCAGGAAAGCGCCTTGCGCGATTTTTTCAACATCAACAAGGCTTCCCTCCTGGTGCCCGTAATCTCCGGCGAGAGGCTCGCCGGCATTCTGTGCCTGGGCGATAAGGAATCAGGAGAGCTTTTCGTCCATGAGGATCTGGAACTCTTGATGACAGCCGCGAACCAGGCCGCAATAGCCATTGACAACGCCGGCGTTTACAGCCGGCTAGAGGAGATGAACAGGGATCTGGAACGAAGGGTCGAAGAGAGGACCGGGGACCTCGTCCGGGCGCTGCACGAAAAGGAAGCGGCACAGCAGCAGCTCATACAATCCGAGAGCCTTGCCGCCATCGGGCAACTGGTGGCGGGAACCGCGCACGAGCTTAACAACCCCCTGGCCGGCGCCTCGAGCCTGGTGCAATCGAGTCTCGAGTACCTTGAAAGCAAGCCCGGAAAGGACAGCGGCGACGCCGAGCTGATCGCCGACCTGGAATTTTCGCTCAAGGAACTGACGAGGGCCCGGGACATAATTAAAAGTCTGCTGGGCGTGTCGCGCCAGACAAGCACACTGATGGAGAGGGTTGATGTGAATGCCGTAATCAGGGATTCGCTGCTGGTGCTGCACAACCAGTACAAGAGCCGGATCCTGCGGATCGATACTGATTTTGGCGATGTTCCAGCCGTTGCGGGCAACTTCGGGTCGCTCGGCCAGGTTATGATGAACGTTATCAAGAATGCCATAGAGGCTGTACCCCCGGGAACGGGCGTGATAGGCATTACGACAGCATTCCGGGGCGGGGCCGTTGTCGTCGAATGTTCGGACAACGGGCCCGGGATAACGGAAGGGGCCAAAAAAGATATTTTTAAACCGTTCTTCACGACCAAGGAAGTAGGAAAGGGCACCGGTCTCGGCCTGTATATCAGCCATGAAATAGTCAAGCGCCATGGAGGGAGCATTCATGCCGGGGACCGCGCCGGGGGCGGGGCAATGTTCAGAATTGAAATACCAGAGGAGACAAGTTTATGCCGGGATTATTGATAGTTGATGACGAAGAGGGCGTGAGGAGATCTTTGAAAAAGGCGCTCGGCGGCGAGGCCTATGAAATCTTTGCGGCCCGCGACGGCCGGGAGGCCCTCGAACTGGTGCGGGAAAACGAAGTGGATATCGTGATCTGCGATTTCAAAATGCCGGGGATGAACGGCCTGGAAACCCTGGTGCAGATCGGGAGGACCGATCCGGAGGTGACGAAAATCATCCTGACGGGTTATGCAACGCTTGAGAATGCGGTGGATTCCCTGAATTCCGGAATAGACGGGTTCCTGACCAAACCTTTCGACAACAGGGAAATCAGGCAGAAAGTGCGCGATCTCCATATCCGTAAGAAGCTGCGGCAGTTCGTTTCGGAGCAGGTACTGTCCGAAATGCAGAATAGCGCCAAGACCATGGCGCCGAACAGCTGCGAGGCCACGGTGATCTTCATCGACATCCGCCGCTTTACCCGGATATCGGAGCGTTTGAGCCCGATCGAGCTTTCCCGGGTGCTTAACCACTATTTTTCGCCGCTCGACAACATCATCTGCGACTTCAACGGCACGGTCGACAAGCACATCGGGGACGGCATTATGGGCGTCTTCGGGGCCCCGGTTTCCTTCGGGGATGATGCGGAAAGGGCGGTGAGGGCATCGCTGAAAATAATCGGAGAGATCGACGGGATCAACAGGTCGCTGGAATCCAGCGGCGTGAAATTGTCGGTGGGCATCGGGATCGGCACGGGCGAAGTAATGGCCGGCATCTTCGGGTCGAACCGGAAAAAGGAATACACCGTTTTCGGCGCCGCCGTTAACCTGGCGGCCCGGCTTGAAGGCATTGCCGGTGAGAACGAAATCCTGGCCTGCGACGAGACTTTCAAGAAGCTCGATGGCCGGTTCCCGGCCCGGAAAATAGAGGCGCCTCCCCTCAAGGGTATTGAACGAAGGCTCGATATTTACAACATTATCACGACACCCCAGAAAAACCATTGACAACCCGGGGAAAAGCCTCTATTCTACCTGAATCAATCAGCCAATATCGCGGGGTGGAGCAGTCTGGTAGCTCGTTGGGCTCATAACCCAAAGGTCGGTGGTTCGAATCCGCCCCCCGCTACCAAATAATTACAAGGACTTAGACAAATTTCTAAGTCCTTTTTTGCATCTGGAACATGTCCGTTCCAACCGTAGTTCCAACCCCCAATATTGGCAAATTTCTTAATACTTTTAAAACAGGAAGAAGGATCAGGTAATGATGCAATACTTTTCTGATAGAGAAAAAGGGCCAACTACTCCGATAAAAGAGGAGATAACCTCTCCAATTTGGGGGGGCATTGTAACAACTATTGAGAGGTATATCAAAAATGGGTTTTTTAGTGAGGCTTTTCCCGAAAACTGTATGGATAATCCCCATGCAGTTGTCGGCACGAGCATCGAGTCAATGGGGTTAATTCTCGAATCCGAAATACCGGAATTAATAGTAACAGAACGAATCAATATTGGATGGGAAGAAGGAGAGGATATTCAATACAGAAAAACAGGCTGGCCATTGAGGGCCAATTCGATGCCGCCTACTTTGGTTATCTTAGATTTAATCGAATTCTGCCATAAATATATTTCCGAACCAACAAAACGCCAATCACATTCGTATTATGCACATGAGCATCTCTCGAATTTTGATAAAGAGTCAGGGCAAAGTTCTTTTCGTGACAATATAAACATAATTTTTAGTAGAAACGGAATTTCTTATGAATTGAAACAAGATGGATGTATTAAGCGACTGACCCCGCCTGTATTAAGGGAAACTCTCAGGGAAGTGACATTTAAAACAGGTGACGAAGTCCTTGATAGATTACTTGAAAATGCCAGATCTAAATTTTTTAGCCCCGATCCTGAAACAAGGAAAGATTCATTGGATAAGCTCTGGGATGCTTGGGAACGGCTAAAAACAACTCAAATTCCCGGCAAAAAAAACCTATCCACGACGGTATTAATTGAAAAAGCATCTTCAGAACCTGAATTCCGTGCGCGACTTCAGAAGGAAGCAAAAGCATTGACTGACATAGGAAATGATTTTCACATAAGACATAGCGAGGTTGGCAAAATTCAAATTGATAGCATGGAGCATGTAGATTATTTATTTCATCGACTATTTGCAATGATTTACCTATTGCTTAGAAAAGAGTGAACGTGGAGAAATATGGAGTACTTATCTCTTATAACCCATGTGATGGACAGTATGTATTTGACAAGAAAATACATACTGTTTGAACAAGTATTCGGTCAAATAGTTAAAAAACCACTATAACAGGTCTGGATACGTCATGTTTCGCATCACGCCTGCCAACACCTGTGGGGGGGAGGGTTAAATCTTTCCGGTATAAGCCACAGTACCGCCGCAAAATTCAATTAGCGAATTACTTCCTGATTATCTCTCATTGCATTTCAAACCTTTCAAATAGTAATGTATTGATCTCTGTTAAAATAGATTGAGTTCAGGGTACTTTTATGAATTTTCATTATAGCTTTGATTTGAAGAAAGATTTGAAGGAAAAGTTCCCTTATATAGACAAATTATCCGATAAAGCGCAGGCGAAAATTGAAAGAAAGATTGTTGACGTAATTTATGAGTCTTTCTTAATTCCCGGTGATCAAGATTATCTTACAGCAAGGCTGTTAGCACAAAAAGGGCTGCATCGAAGTTTTTTCTGGTCAGCATGTCAGACAATCGAAAAATATCTTAAAGCATTATTACTGCTTAATGGCCGCTCGGTGAATAAAAAAAAATTTAGAGGCCATCCTATTAAAAAACTATACGAAAGTGCAGTGCAGTTATTGCCTGATATCAATTTAACTCCTCATGAAGATCTGAATATTGATAGTAAAAATCGAAAACTCCTCAAGTCCTTTACTGTAGAAGAATTTATCGAAGATATTTACAATTATGGTGACCCGGACAATCGTTATAATGCATCGGGAGTAGAATTTGATACGGGACATCTATTTGCACTGGATAAGCTTGCTTACAGCTTAAGAGGTTCAATGCGAGTACCAGATATTGAGGAAAGTTTTAAGAATGTTGAAGAAAGTCTAAAATCCATCTTTCAAGATAATAATCCATTGTTTTGTAAAATAAATAAATCAAATTACAGTAAAATTCCCAGTCCTCAGTTTCAAATAAAAAAATCCGGATCAGTCACAATGCTTGAAATTCTTATCAAGAACAAATCCCAAAACAATGACATTGCGCTCCTTTGGTTGAAATCTAAAATGATAGTTCGGACAAATGCGACATAGCGGCTGCCCAAGGATGGGCAAAACAGCACCTATGAAAGCGCAACAGGTTGCCCCCGTTGAGGGGACGGAAGCAACCCACCGATTAAAAGGGTGCGACATAGCGGTTGTCTCTTGCTGTTATCGGAGCCGAGGACAACCGCACCCTGTCGCCGGGCTGAGTAGAACGGCTCCGATTATCCTGAAAGCGTTATAGCCCACGAAAGCGTGTCGCCACCGTATGCCGGGGTAACCGCCGCATCCAGCAGGGCGGGACCGTCCAGTCGGGCAATGACCCGGAACGAAACGAAATCCTCGCTCCAGCCGGGGCCATTGCTTGTTTCGAGAATTATCGGCTCCCTGAACCCCATTGCATAAGCAGACAGGGCGACGAGGATAATTCTTGTTCGGCTCCGATATTCGATGCCCTTCTCAGAAACGAACAGGGGGAAACCGAAAACAGATTGCGGCGGCGACACGCCCGCGCCCTGATACATTGCCGGAGCTCAGATATAAATGTCTACTGTATCGGTCAGCAGAAGAAGTTAAGTATACGCTGCAGGGCTGCAATTACAGATAGAATCCGGCAGCAATCTCGCGGATGGATTTCTAATGACTGCTGATCGTCATCTCTCCTCTCCCGTCCGCATCTTCCCCCGCTCCATTGCTATACGGATGTAAGTGTCCTGCGGCTTTTCCGGGGGCACATAGAACTCTCCGGAGGGCTTCTTCTGCAGGCTGATGGCACTCGTCGGACAGATCTTGGCGCACAGACCGCAGCCGACGCAGCGCTTGAGGTCGATCACGGCAACCTCGTCCGCCATCGCAATTGCCTCCATCTGGCAGCGCTCGATGCAGGACTCGCAGCCCGTGCAGAGGTCGCCTTCTACCCTGGCGAAGTAATTGGATTTCACCTTCCGGCTCGGAGCGCTGTCGAGCTTGATCGCCTTAATAAGCTCGCAGCAGCAGCTGCAGCAGCTGCACATCCCGCCCACCCTTTGGGAGTTTGCCGGACTGGGGATCAGGCCGGCCTCCTCGTTTCTCCTGAGGACCTCAAAAGCCTGCGCCTGCGATATTTCCCGGGCGATCCCGTTGCCGATATAGAATTCCGCCATGGCCCCGAAAACAAGACAGGACTCCAGGGGGGCGTGACAGGCCTTCCCTTTGACGCTGCTCATTTTACGGCAGATGCACTCGGCAAGGCCGATGGTCTTCTGGGAGGCAAGTATTTTCCGGAGCTCGTCGTAAGGGGCTATCTCGATTGTATTGTCGAGGCTCTCCTGGACCGGCACAACTCGCAGCTGCGGCGTTTCGGGTGCTATCAATTCCCGGTACATGGCCTCGTCCATGTATTGTTGGAAGAGGTCGACCAGTTCCCTGTCGAGGGTTCCTACCTGGTACTCGAAAATCCCCACGAGAAACATGGCTGACATGTAAAATGTATCATCGCCCGCCTTGTGGCGCATGAGAAGGCCCTTTTTCGACATGCGATAGAGTAAATCGGCCGTCTCCCGGCGGTCCCTGCCAAGCCTCCCGGCGACCTGTTCCGCACTCTCCGGCCTCATTGAAATCATGCAGGCCATCTGCGCCTCCTCTTCCGTGAAGAGTTTTTTCAGCAATTTTATCTCAACGCCGCTTTCGGTGCGGGGAAATCCCGACGGCATTGAATCAAGGTGCTTTCTCAATTTTTCATAGATCTCGTCTGTGGAACCGGGGGAACCGGGGGAACCGGGCATATTTGCTCTCCTCTCAACCTGCGCGTCAGCTGCATTCATGCGGCAACGGCCGCTCCGAAAATCCATTCAGCCCAAAAAAACCTATCCTGGTGCTCAAAAATATCGGGGTCAAATTAATTTGACTCAGGCCGGATACGGTCCTTCCCGGTCTATGGTGAACCCGCCGGCATACGGATGCCCCGCTGTTGAACCGGAACGCCTTCCCGGGCGAGCCAGCGCTCATATGCGCACATCTTAGCCAGGACTTTGACGGCCCTTTCCGGAGTCAGGTAATTGACTCCCCGGAAAGGACTTCCCTTGATGTCCGTAACCGTCTCGGTTTTTTCATCCGACAGCAAGTATACGCCGAGGATCGGCTTCCCGTATTTTTCCATAAGACGGACCATTTGCTCGAGATAGAGGTCTTCGTATCTGGCGAACTTTCCAATACCTTCCCTGACGGCGGCGCTGTCCCGGGCAGAGTCGAAGGCGACCACGGAATCCGTCAGCCACTGGACCAGTATCCTCCTTCCCATAATTCCCATGTGTATGCACGCATCACAGCCGTCCCAACGCATCATCTCCTCCATGACCTTCAGCGGAATAGTCAGATCAAACTCCCCGACGAGGTCCACGGGGTTCGACCGGCTCCAGTAGGGGGGGAGGATCTGATCGATGCGGGCGATTATTTCCTGCGAGAGCGCGGGTACTTCGAGACCTTGTTCGATGCAGAGGTCCGTGGCCACAACGCCCCACCCGCCGCCCAGGGTCATGATCCCGACGCGTTTTCCCCTGGGCAGCGGCAGCGATGAAAAAGCTGCGGGAATGTCCACAAGGTCCATGGGCTGTTCGACGAGGACGATCCCGGCCTGCCGGCAGGCGGCATTGAATACGCGGTTATTCCCCGCGAGGGCGCCCGTGTGGCTGGCAGCCGCCTTGTTCCCTTCGCTGGTCCGGCCGCCCTTCAGGACGACGACGGGCTTTTCCCTGCCGACCCTGCGCGCCGCCTCGAAAAACCTCTGTCCGTTTCTGACGCTCTCGATATAGAGGATAACCGTCCTGGTAAGTTCATCGACGGCAAACCAGTCGAGGTAATCTTCCATCGTAATCATCGCCTCGTTCCCGGAGCCGCTGAAAGCCCTAATCCCGATCCCTTCCTTCTGGGCAAAGGCAAGGAGCTGGGTTCCCAGGTTGCCCGATTGGGCGATGAAAGCCATTGAGCCGGGGCGGGGCCTCACGTGCACGCCGCAACAGTAGAATTTTGCGTGAGGGTTGCAGATTCCCATAGTGTTGGGCCCGAGGATCAGTATGCCGGCCCGGCGGGCTTCTTCCACGAGCTGCTGCTCCAGCCGTTTTCCCTCTTCGCCGGTCTCTCCATAGCCGGAGGTGACTAGGATCATGCTCCTGATGCCCTTGGCTTCCATGTCTTTAAGGAGAGGCTGCACCTTGTCGACCGGCACGGTCACGATGGCGAGGTCTACGGGACCGGGGATATCGGCCAGGGACTTGTACATGGGCCTGCCGGCAATCTCGCCGCCCGCGGAGTTTACAGGATAGACCTGTCCCTCGTACCCGCCTGCGAGAGTTGCAGCAATCATAATATAGCCCCACTTGACTATATTATTCGTGGCGCCGACAAATGCTATGGACCGGGGGTTGAATATTTTCTCAACATCCCCGGGGGCGCAAGGCGGCGAGAAAACCCGCCGGTCGGCGGTCGCCCCGTTCAGGACAACAAGGGCGTCGACGGCGCTCACCCTGCCGTCCGGCCCCACGAGGAGGGGGTTTATATCGATTTCCCTGACCTCGGGATACTCAAGGGCGATACGGGACAGGCCCACGAGCGTCTTCACGAGGGCCTCACGGTCGGCCGGCTCCTCCCCGCGAAATGCGCCAAGGAGCTGCCCGGCATTCAGTTCATCCAGCATGTCCCGGGCCGTTGCCTCGTCGAGGGGGGCAAGTCGAAAGACGACATCGTCGAGGGCCTCGGTAAATACGCCCCCCAGGCCGAACATCACGACGGGACCGAACTGGTCATCCCGGAACAGGCCGGCTACGAATTCCCGGCGTCCCGTCAAGTGCGGCTGAAGGAGATAGCCTTCCAGGTCTTTACCGGCGCCTCGTTTGATTTCCGAGGCAGCCTTCCGGACTGATGCCGCGTCGCCGAGATTAAGCTTTACGAGACCCCGTTCCGTCTTATGAGTCAGTTTCGACCCGAGGCCTTTGAGGACGACGGGATATCCCGTTTCGGCCGCCTTGCCGACAGTCTCCTCCGGGGTCGCCAGGACCCATTCCGCAACGACCGGCACCCCGAAGGCCTTCAATACGGCCTTGGATTCCGCCTCGGTCAGGGCAGTCCTCCCCTCGGCCTTTGCGGCCTTCAGCACCTTTTCTATTGCAGTGATCATCTTTCCCTCTTCAAGTTCCCTTAATCCCGTGTCGTTATTTTCCATCCGTAATATCCTCAAAATATTTTTCGCCGCCCGGGTGAGGAGCGCGGTCTCTTGATATATGGAACCCGGGTCGATCTTTTTTAATCCTGTGCCTTTATCCCCATGCCTATGAAAAAGTCAAGGGTACAATACGCGGGGCATTGTGCGTTGAAACCGTCACCTGTTTCCAAACTCAAAGCCGTTGCCGCTTTACGGCCGTAAATGCTTTTCAAAGGGGACCGTATTCAGTATAGTGGCGAATCAAAGTAAAAGGCCTGTCGATCAATGCATGAACTGGCTGTGACAGAGGCGATCGTAAACGTGGCCCTCAAGTATGCCGAGCGGAACAATGCGCGGAAGGTTGTCGGGGTCCGTCTCAGGATCGGCGAGATGAGTCATATAATCGAGCACATGCTGGTCGGGATGTTCCAGCACCTGAGCAGCGGCACAATCATGGAGGGGGCCGCGGTATCCATTGAGTGGACCCCCGTCATCCTGAGGTGTGTCGATTGTGATAATTCCTATCAGGTTAAAGTCAGGGAACTGGCGGGCAGCTCATGCCCGGCCTGCGGCGGGAATAACTTCACGATCGTTTCCGGGCGGGAATTTTACGTAGAGTCGATAGAGGTGATATGACGGACGGCATACGCCTGCTCAAAAGTTTCCTGCAGTTCTTGAGCGAAAGCTGGAATTCTCTTCGGGGCGTGGTTCGACCAAAGCCATTTAAATGTCTGTTTGCTCCGGGTTGATTCTGATGAGGCCGCGCCTTAAAACTCGATCTTGTCCCGGCCCTTAAGGCCCAGTATCTTCCTTGCCTCATCGGGCGAGGCCGGTTCGATTCCCAGCTCCCGCGCTATCCTGGCTATTTTTGCAACCTGCTCGGCATTGCTCTTCGCCAGAATGCCCTTTTCAAGATAGAGGTTGTCCTCAAGGCCGACCCGGACGTTTCCGCCGATCAGCAGCGATTGCGTGCAGATGGGGAACTGCGCCCGTCCTGCAACACAGACGGAGAACACAAAATCCCCGATCAGCTTTTTTGCGTAGTCCACCATGAAAAGGAGGTTTTCGGAACTGGGAGTTATGCCGCCCAGCACGCCCATGACAAACTGGATGTAAACGGGCTTCTTCACCTGTCCGCGTCGGGGCAGGAAGGCCACGTTGTTTACCATGCC
>CAZKYN010000051.1:0-15945 GCA_964556675.1 uncultured Syntrophaceae bacterium | reverse complement strand
TGCTCACGTACCCTCACAGTACGCTCCGCTGCTCGGTCCTCGCGCGCCTTGCCTCCCTGTCCCCGTCGGGGGAGAACCTTTTTTAAACAGCCTGAACTGTGTTTCTAATTCCTGTCATGATTTTCCCGTGCGGAGAAACTTTGTCTGGAATTACAAATATTTGGATTGACATGAAATACGCCGCATTTTATATAACTCGCTGCAACGAACCCGATGAGGAGGAAATATGATATTCAATGAAGAATTCGAGACCCTGCCCAGGGAAGTCCTTGAATCGCTGCAGCTTAAGCGGCTGCAACAGGTGGTGCAAAAAGTTTACCACACTGTCGGTTTCTATCGCAGGAACTACGACGAGGCGAGGGTCAGGCCGGAAGACATAAAATCGCTTTCCGATCTCAAAAGACTGCCTTTCACAACCAAGCAGGACCTGCGCGACAATTATCCTTTCGGGCTCTTTGCGGTCCCCATGAGCAACGTAGTCAGGCTGCATGCCTCCTCGGGGACGACGGGCAGGGCGACGGTCGTGGGATACACGAAAAGGGACATCGAGACATGGTCGGAGCTGATGGCCCGGTGCTTCGCGGCTGCCGGCCTTAACAAGAACGACATAATCCATAACGCTTACGGATACGGCCTCTTCACCGGAGGACTCGGGGCGCACTACGGAGCGGAGAGGCTCGGGGCCAGCGTCATCCCGATGTCCGGGGGCAACACGAAACGCCAGATCCAGATACTCCAGGACTTCGGGCCCACAGCCATCTGCTGCACCCCCTCTTATGCGCTGACACTGGGCGAAGCAGGAGATGAGATGGGGATCGATATGCGCAGCCTCAAGCTCCGGGTGGGGATCCTCGGCGCGGAACCCTGGAGCGAGACCATGAAGCAGGAGATCGAGAGCAAACTCAACATGATGGCCCTCAACATCTACGGCCTCTCGGAAGTAATGGGCCCGGGCGTCTCCATGGAATGCGTGGAAGGGCGCTACGGCATGCACATTTTCGAGGACCACTTCATCGTGGAGACGATCAACCCCGATACGGGCGAAGTCCTGCCGCCCGGGGAGACGGGCGAACTGGTGTTTACAACGATAACGAAAGAAGCCTTCCCGCTGGTGAGATACAGGACCCGCGACATATCAAGGGTCATAACCGAACCCTGCCGCTGCGGCCGCACTTACGTCAGGATGGAACGCGTTTCCGGCAGGAGCGACGATATGCTGATCATCCGCGGCGTCAACGTCTTCCCCTCCCAGATTGAAAGCGTCCTGATGGCCATCGACGGACTCGAGCCCCATTATCAGCTCATCGTCGACCGGGTGGGGACGCTAGATACGCTGGAGATCAGGGTCGAGGTCAGCGAGAGCATTTTCTCGGACGAGATTAAAGGCCTGCAGGGGCTTGAGAAGCGGATCAAAAAGGACGTGAAGGATTATCTGGGAGTGACCACGGGCGTGAAGCTGTGCGAGCCCAAAACGCTCCAGCGCTTTGAAGGCAAGGCCCAGAGAGTTATTGACAAGCGCACCATCTGAAAGGGAGGGGAACATGAAAGTAGAACAGATATCGATTTTTCTGGAAAACAGGCCCGGCGCCCTCGAAGGGGTGACCCAGGCAATCAGCGAAGCGGGGATCAATATCAGGGCCCTCTCCCTTGCGGATACTTCGGATTTCGGTATCCTGCGCCTGATCGTGAACAACGTGGAGACGGCGCGCGGAATACTGAGGGAGAAGGGCTATACCGTAAAGCTCACCGAGGTGGTGGCCGTGGAGGTCCCGGACAGGCCCGGCGGGCTACACAGCATCATGAAGGCCCTCTCGAACAAAGGCATTAACGTGGAATACATGTATGCCTACGTGGAACGCAGCGGGCAGAACGCGATAATTATCTTCCGCTTCAACCCGATCGACGCCGCCATAACCGTCCTGCAGGAAAGCGGGTTCACGGTGCTGCCCGGGGATAAGGTCTACGCGATGTAATAAGGGCATCCAATCCGTCTGCTGAACGGCCGGCTTCGCAATGAGGCGGGCCGTTTTTTTTCAGAGTGCGCCGCTTCCGTCGGCGCGCCGCGTCCGCCTCCTCCCGGGCATCAACAATCATTATTGCATATAGCTTTCGCCCATTATATACATCTCCGGAAATTGCAGCGCCCTCCTGTCCCCTGAGGCGAGATTGATATGAATTTTGACAGTGCCTATCCGAATAAATATTCCTGCCGGGCGCAGAATCTGTTCCATTCCTGGATATGAGTGAGAGGAAATAAATGTTCGTTTTGAAACAGGTGTTTGCCGCCCTGGCGCTTGTCCTATTTCTGTCCACCGGAACTCCTGCAGCCGCCCAGGAGCAGATCGCAGCCTATCCCGTCGCCCCTCCCGGCTATATTTCGATCAAGGTATTCGACAGGAATTCGCATTTTGTGGGACGTATCCTGCCCGAGAAACGCTACTGGGCACCCCTGGACCGGATACCTGTCTTCCTGCAAAATGCCATTATAGCAGTAGAAGATTCCCGCTTTTACGAGCACGGGGGCATCGACCCGCGCGGAATCGCCCGCGCCCTGGTCAAGGACGTGAGCAAGCTGAAGATGGCCGAGGGGGGATCGACCATCACGCAGCAATTGATAAAGAATAAATATCTTTCGGGGAAAAAGACTCTCGAAAGGAAATTCAAGGAAGGCCTGCTGGCAATCGAGTTTGAGCGCAAATATACTAAAAAGCAGATCCTGGAAATGTATCTCAATGAAATCTACTTCGGCAACGGGGCCTGGGGCGTTGTCCAGGCTTCCCGTCTATACTTTGACAAGTACCCGCAGGAATTGACCGAAGCCGAGAGCGCTCTTCTGGCCGGCGTCCCCAAAGCCCCGACCCGTTACAATCCCCTCGGAAAGCCCGCGGTCACGCGGGACCGGAAGAACGTTGTCCTTAAGCGGATGGCCGAACTCAAGATGATCACGGCCAGACAGGAAAGAAAGCTGCGGGCCCAGCGCATAGCCGTTGTGCAGCCCGGAGAGGCCCCCTGGTATGTTGCCCATATACGCGGCAAACTGATCGAACGCTATGGAGGGGACATACTCGAACGGGGCGGACTGGAAGTAATCGCGGCCATGGACCTCAAAATGCAGCGGACGGCTGAAAAGATCATGCGCGAGGGCATCGGACGGATTTCGCAGCAGACTTCCCCGAAGCTGGAAGGCGCCCTGCTGTCCATGGACCCGCAGACTGGGGATATTCTGGCCGTGGCGGGAGGCGCGGATTTCAGGCGCAGCGCTTATAACCGCGCATTTTTTGCCAGGCGGCAGCCCGGTTCGGCAATCAAGCCCCTGATCTATGCGGCCGCCCTCGAAAAAGGGATCACCGCCGGAAGCGTCTGGAACGACGGCCAGGCCTCATGGGCGACAGGTCAGGGCGTCTGGGCGCCGCGCAATTACGGAAACGAGCATTTCGGGGACCTGTCCCTGCGCAAAGCTCTGGCTTACTCGAATAATATCATCAGCATCAGGGTGCTTGAAAGAATCGGAGTCGCCGAATTCGTGGGTTTTGCCTCGAAGCTGGGGCTCTCCCTTCGTTCGCCGAACGACCTCTCACTGGCCCTGGGGACCGACGAGGTCACTCTCAGCGAATTGATGCTGGCATATGCCCCTCTGGCCGCCGGAGGATTTCAGCCCAAGGCAAGGACGATCATCCGCATTTATGAAAAGCCGCGCAACGAGTGGATCGAGATCCCCGTCGAGCGCAGGCCGGTCATCTCTCCCGCAGTGGCATATATCGCCACGTCAATGCTGAGGGACGTCCTCGTTTACGGCACCGCCAAATCGCTGCAAGGCTTCAGCCGCGAGCGTCCGTCGGCAGGCAAAACCGGGACCACGGATGATTACCGCGATGCCTGGTTCATCGGCTACACGCCCCAGTTGATCACGGGCGTCTGGGCGGGATACGATATACCCAAACCGATGGGGCCGGGATTCACAGGCGGAGCCGTGTGCGCGCCCCTCTGGGGACGCTTCATGCGCTCGGCCCTGGCCGGCAGTCCGGCTTCCGATTTCCCGCGGCCCGATTCGGTCGCGTCCGTTCAGATCGATCCGGCGACGGGATGCCTGGCTGTCCCGGAATGTCCCAAAAAACAGGATGAATTATATGCAGGCGGGACCGCTCCGACCGTTTACTGCCCGATACATGGAGCGCCGGCCCCGGTGAACTCGCCGCCTGCACCCGCTCCGGAGCCGCGGGAAGGTCCTGAAGCCGCCAATAAGCAACAATGACCTTACAAGTGGGAGGAAGCGCCTTTTGAGCCTCCCGCATCCTGAAATTTTGATCCAGGTCTTACGATGGGTATGGGAAATTTCCTACATAAATCCATAATTGATTAACTTTGCTTACTGATGTAAAAGAACCCGTCAGCTCGGAAATAATTCCAACAAAGAGAAAAAATGCGTTAAGCTTTACCCCGTTATTTTTTGTTTATGGCGACTGTCACTGTGCAGTCCCGCACGGCGGCGTGCTGATCGCCCTGGCCAGCTCCGTCCGCTTCGGATTGTGAAGGGATATTCGGCAGAATATTGGACGGCGATGATAGTAACATCTGGAAAGAATTCATCTCAGTTTTTAAGCGATATCTCAAAATCTGGGGGGCGGAAACATGAATAAATTCGCAGCAGAAGAAATACACAGATATGTCAGAATTGCTCTGCCGCTTATGTCTAAGCATGGCATCCCTATTACGCCGAACAATTACTCTGTATGGTACAAATATGTTTCCAAAGCCGATTATGAATTGACCAGGGCCATCGATGTGATGCTTGACAAAAGGGAAAAGTTTTCAGAAGAAATAAACAATGAGCTTTATGCCAAATTCTGCGGAGAGAAAAAAGATAATGAACTGAGGAAGATCCGGGAAGACTTGCAGAAGATTCTGGTAGTCGTCTTCAAGCAAGTGACAGAATTGACCGGTCAGGCGGATGAATACGAGGAATTTGTCTCGGAGTCGATCGGCCTCTTATCGGAAGAGGCGCCTGTTCAGGAGATTAAAAGTGTTATCGGTAAAATTCTCGACAAGACGAAAACGTTGGGAAAATATGGTAAGAACTTACAATCTCAGTTGAGAGAGACGACCTCCGCTATGGAGATGCTCAGGAAGGACTTTGAGCGGGTCAAGACCGAATCGCTCGTGGATTTCCTGACTGGGGTGCCCAACCGGAAAGCATTTGACGACAAGCTGACCAAATATACCGGCGAAACCGTACCCGGCGGAAATGATTTGTCCCTGTTGATGATCGATATAGACCATTTTAAGAAGTTCAATGATGAACATGGTCACATCATTGGAGACAAGGTGCTTGTATTCGTCGCACAGAAAATCAGGGACCTGGTGCGGGGCAGGGATTTCCTGGCACGTTTTGGAGGAGAGGAATTCGCCGTATTGCTTCCCCAAACCTCCCTTCCGGGCGCCCAGGTTGTTGCTGAAGGCATCCGCAGCTTTTTTGCCCAATCGCCGCTTAAATCAGCAGTGAGATCAAGAGACCTTGGGACCATAACCGTCTCGATAGGCGTGGCATGTTATCGCCCGGGTGAGGAATCAAACAAGTTTATTAACCGTTCAGACGAGGCGCTCTATTTTGCCAAGAGAAACGGGCGAAACTGCGTCGCAACGGAATCCGACCTGCGCTGATGTGGGGCTGTATTTAACTCCCCGGATCTTTACTTGCTTCATCCGCCCCGCGAAGGAAGACTCACGGGGGGCGCCGCAACTCCGGCATGGCGGTTGCCGTGGGCCACGCCCACAGCGCCATCCCCAGCTCCTGCAAGAAATCCGTCGTGCTGAGCGCAAGCGAAGGATCTATATTTAAAAACAAATTCTTTGTCGCAGCTCTCCTCGGAATGACAAAAAATGATTCGATGCCGGGAAATCGACCTCACACCCACAGTGCCATCCCCAACTCCTGCTTGGAGGAGAGATTCCTGTTGTAGGGTATTATCCTGATCCCGTACGAATACCTGCCGCTCGACTTCACATTGTACTGGCCTGAATAGGTGATAATGTGATCGGCGACTCCATCCCGCCCCAGCGGCACGGAATCGGGCTGGGTCATGAAATCGTCCCCGCTGATCTTCCCGATGACGAGCTCGACAAGGATTTCGTCGTGTTCCAGTTTCCCGGGATCGATCCTCAGGTTAATCGTGAACGGCTCGCCGACATTGATCGTGTCCCCGTGGATCCCCTCGAAACTCACGTCAATCAACCTTATGGATGAAAACCGCATCGGCGCCTTGAGCTTCCAGTCGGCCAGTTCCCGAGACAGGCCGTAGTTGTCCTTGCGCAGGGCCCTGCCCCTTTTTGCCGTTGCCAGGTACATCTCATTGAGGTACTGGTGGGCCATCCTCCTGGCGTTGAATCTGGGCGCGAGGGTCAGCATGGAATTTTTGACCATCCTGATCCATTCCTGGGGGATGCCGGCGGTGTCGCGGTCGTAGAACATCGGGATGATCACGTCTTCGAGCGTCTGGTAAAGCGAGCTGGAATCGACTTCATCGGCGGCGGACGGGTCTTCAAAACCAGTGAATTCCGTCACGCCCGGACCGACCGTAAACCCGTTTGACCCGTCGAAAGCCTCCGCCCACCAGCCGTCCATGACGCTGAAATTGAGCACGCCGTTAATCAGCACCTTCTGGCCGCTCGTCCCGCAAGCCTCCATTCCCCTCCGGGGCGTGTTGAGCCAGACGTCGACTCCCTGCACGAGCTGCCTGGCGATATTCAGGTCGTAATCCTCCAGGAAGAGGATTTTCCCGATGAACCTCTTGTCGTTGCAGATATCGACGACTTTCTTGATCAGCTCGATACCCATCCTGTCGCTCGGATGCGCCTTCCCCGCAAAGATGAAGTGGACGGGCCGCTTCTCGTTATTGACAATCCGGTCCAGCCGGTCGAGGTCGGAGAAGAGCAGGGTGGCCCTCTTGTAAGGCGCGAAACGCCTGGCGAAACCGATTATCAGAGCCGCGGGATTGACCTTCGCAATGACCTCTTCGCGCAGCGACTTGCTGAACGAGTACTTGGCCCACTCCCTCGTGACGCGTTGGACGACATAATTGACCAGGTGGAACTTCAACGTGCTGCGGGTCCTCCACAGCAGGGAATTGGGGATTTCGTTCACCCGTTTCCACCTTTCAGGGTCTGGGTCCCTGTCCCAGTTGAGGCCCAGATATACGTCCAGGATCTCCCGCATCCGCGGCGCGAGGAAAGAGAGCATATGGACGCCGTTGGTGATGTGCTTGATCGGGACGTCCGAGTCCTGGAAACCCTTCCAGACATCCCTCCACATCCTCCTTGCAACGGAGCCGTGCAGACGGCTCACGCCGTTCGACATGTTGGAGCCCTTCAAGCCGAGGATCGTCATGAAGAATGGTTTATCTTCCCCGCTGTTGACCCGGCCGAGTTCCCAGAACTGGGGCCAGCCTATGCCCCACCTTTTGACGTAGCTGGAGAAATAATATTCCACGACATCCCTGTTGAACCGCTCGTTTCCGGCTTCGACAGGGGTGTGGGTCGTGAACACGGATTGTCCCCGCACGACCTCCTTGGCCTCGTCGAACGACAGGCCCTCGTCGATAATATAGGAATTGATGAGTTCGAAAAGGAGGAACGCGGAATGGCCTTCGTTTATATGATAGACGCTCGGCCTTATGCCGAGTTTGCGCAGCATTTTGACGCCTCCCATGCCGAGCAGCAGTTCCTGCTCGATCCTCAGGCGCGGATCGTCATTGTAGAGGCGGGAGGTGATCTTGCGGTCCTGAACTGTGTTCCGGGGGACGTCGGTGTCGAGCAGGTAAAGTGTCACCCTGCCGGCCTTCAGTTCCCATATGTTGGCAAAAAGGGTCCGTCCCGGCAGTTCCAGCGTGATCTGGACATCGTTGCCCATATCGTCCTGGACGATCCGGACGGGCATGTCCGAGAAATCGTTGTCCGGATACTCGGCGATCTGCCAGCCGTTTTTATCGATCTTCTGATGAAAGTAGCCGTTCTTATAAAGCAGCCCCACGCCGATGAAAGGGAAATTCAGATCGCCGGCTGCCTTGATCAGATCTCCCGCCAGCACGCCCAGGCCCCCTGAATAGATGGGAACGCTTTCATGCAGACCGAATTCGGGCGAAAAATACGCCACCGGCGACGATGGCTTGATCGCGTCCGTTGACAAATCCGGCTTTTCTTTCATGTAAGCGTCAAAGCGGGCGAGGATGTTCCGGTAGAGATTTATATACCCTTCGTTTTCAGCCGCTTCCGCCAGCCGGTCCCCGGATATGGATTCGAGCAGCTTCACGGGGTTGTTGCCGGTCTCTTCCAGCAGCTTCGGGTCGAGATAGTTGAACAGTTCGAGCGCATCGGGGTTCCAGGTCCACCACAGGTTATAAGCCAGTTCCCGCAGGCGGGCTATTTTCGCGGGCAGGTTTACCACGGCGGTGAGATTGCGGAAATGGGGCAGCACCGATGCCGTCCCCGCAAAGGTGTAGCGCATCTTCTCCCGGAATTCCGTAGTCGCCAGCCTGGCGCTGCGCGTTGAAGCGGCAACCAGGGCGCGGTTATATGCTTCCGTGTAGTAGGCGTAAAAGTCCTTCCAGTCCGCGTGGAGTGCGACCTGCCGGGCCTCCGTCCGGCGGGCCTGGAATTCGGGGTCCTTCAGGGAAATGAATTCCTTCAGCACGGAATAAAGCCCTTCCTGGACATCGATCGGGGGGACACCGCTGCGGTCCAGGACAATAACGCCGTCGGAATCGCCGAAAGTGCTTCGCACCCAGAGGCCGAAACCGGCCTGGTCCGTGGTCACCGTGGGCACCGCGTGCGCCGCGCTCTCCAGCGGCGTGTATCCCCAGGGTTCGTAAAATGAAGGGAAGACCCCCAGGTGGCAGCCCGACAAGGTTTCGTAATAGTCCATGTTGATGAGCCCGTCATGTCCGTTGAGGAAGGCGGGAACATAGATTATATTTACCTTGTTCTCGGGCGAGTTGTGCAATTTAAGGTTATTGCAGGCTGTTATTATGGGGTCTCCGGCCTCGTTCTGCAGGCGGTGCGTCGCAATCAGGGCGGTCCCCTCGGGAAGGGGCGCCCCGGGCAGGGCGGCGGGGTTGATCGCCATGTGTTCGCCCATGACGCAGATGAAGGCTATCATTTCCCGGTCCTTGCTTTCCTTGTCGATTCGGCCCAGGACCTGGAGAAAAATATCTATGCCCTTGTTGTGGAACTCGTATCTCCCGGAGATGATCATGATCTTCGTATTTTCCGCAAAACTCTTCCTGAGGAACCGCGAAGCAAAGTCAAGAAGCCGGTCGCGGCTGGCCCGGGCGGGCTCGACGTTCACGGTATAATCGGGGATATTTTCTATATCTATGCCGTTCGGAGTGATGACATCGGTGTTCCTTCCCAGCAGGTTCCTGGCCTCCGAGGCGGTTATCTCGCTGACCGTGGTAAAGCAGTCCGCTTCCCTGGCTGCTGCCGTCTCCATCGAGTGTTTGGCCGCGATATTGTGCGAGCTTGCCTCCCGCTGCGGAGAGATGTGCTCCATTGCGGAATAGATGTTGATTCCCGAACCGGCCAGCGTTCGCCCCAGAATGGTCGCGTGCGTGGTGAAAACCGTCCCGATCTCCGGCACTCTTTTCTTGATGCAAAGCAGGCCCGCCCCGCACATCCATTCATGGAACTGCGCGATGGCCCTGCTCCCCTGCGGCCTTGCGACCAGGTTGAAGACGGTTTCAATAACGGTCCCGCAAGTGTAGCTGAACATGACCGGCTCGATGTAATCCCAGCCGCCGGAGATGGAATCCACCCCGTAATCTTCCCACAGTTCGTAAAGGAGCTGGTCCTTGTTGAACTTCTTGCCTCCGCCGACCAGGATTACTTTCGGATTGCCGGGGATCTTCCATCTGCCGAATCGGCAGGGTATTTCCTTGATGGCAATCCCTTCCCGGAGCTTCTGCCATCCTTCTTCATCGGTCTCCTCGAACTCCGGGTTGTTCTTCAGGTCGGGTCCCAGGAGAAAATAGCCGTCGCCGTATTTGCGGGCGGCCTCCAGGGCCTTCGTACGCAGGACCGTGTTGATCCCGCCCACCTTGTTGCACACTTCCCAGCTCACTTCGAAAACAAAATCACCTGCCATCCTGAATCTCCTTCGCAGTCTTCGGGGTCTTGCTCACCTTGTATTTTTCTTCCAGCAGGTTGGAAAGGTCGGCCAGCACGTTCATGAAATTTATATACCCGTCATACGGCGATTCGTAAGGGTTGAAATATTTGTGCACATCGCCGTCGGCGAACCATTTCGTGCACATGTAATAAAAATGGTCGGAAGTCTGCAGCTTCCTCCACGTGTCGAGCAGTTCGGGGTCCTTCTTCCTTTTGATCCTGGTTTCCAGTCCAAAGAGGGTCCTGATCGCGTCGTTTTGCATGTGGTTGCCGAGCCAGGCGGTCAGGTCCCTTTCCACATCAGCCCAGGATATGAATTGCGGGACGTCAAGCTGGGCGACCGGGCCATAGCTTCGTTCGACTTCCGCCGGGGTCTGGAACCGGAAATGAGGATGGGCGAGGATTCTTTCGGGAAGGGCTTTCAGGAATTCAAAGATCCCCGTCTCGGACCACTGGTGCTCGCCGAAGGTCTCGTAATCCATGAAAAGGTTTATGACCTCCCCCGAGCCGTCGATATTGTGGACCCAGTGGGCGAACTTTTCGGCGGTCAGGGGGAACTCGTCCCAGTCGTGGTTGGAGAACCGGAAGGCTATATCGTCGGAGAGCCGGTAATTTTTCAGCAGGCACTTGAGTTTGACGGAGCCCGCGGGCTGGTAGACAAAATTGGGGCTCCTCCAGCCTAATATCTGGTCCGCCCCCTCCGTCAGGACCATCCTGTACCCCATGGATTCGATGACGCGGGCGAGGTCATTATTGTAGATCATCTCCGTGTTGCGGAAGGTCTTGGGAACCTGCCCGAAAAGGCTCGTGATTTTTTTCTTGTGAAGGACTACCTGCTCCTTGAATTCGCGCTGGGAGAAGAGGAATGCCAGAGTGTGATAATAGGTTTCATTTACGAACTCAACGCAGCCCGTCCCGGCCAGGTCTATAAAGCTCTGGAGGACATCGGGCCTGTACGCCTCGAGCTGGTCCAGCAGGACGCCCGTGACGGAATACGATATGCGGAACTTCCCCTCGAAGCGGTTTATGAGTTCCAGCATTACCCTGTTCGCGGGCAGGTAGCATTTTTCCGAAACCTTGTCGAGGATCTCCCTGTTTTTTTCGTCATCCCAGTAATGGTGGCTCTGGCCTATATCAAAGAAGGTGTAGTTTCTCAACCTGTTGGGCTGGTGGACTTCAAAGCAAAAACACACGGAAGGCATTTATTGTCTCCTTTCGGCCACTTTGTTGTAGACATCGATAATCTTTACGGCCGCATTGTCCCAATGGATGTTCCGGATCTCCTCGCGCGACCGTTCCACCAGCTCCCGGGAGAGGGCGGGGTGCTGCAGAACGGAAATTATCTTTGCGGCAAGTTCCTGGACGTCCCAGAAGTCGACCTTCAGGGCATGGTGCAGGATTTCGGACACTCCCGACTGCTTGGAGATGATCACGGGAACATCATACAGCATTGCCTCGAGCGGCGAAATACCGAAAGGCTCGGAAACGCTCGGCATGACATAAATATCGCTCATGGCGTAAATGTCTTCTATTTCCGTACCGCTTAGAAAACCCGGAAAATGAAAGGACCTGCCCATGCCCAGCTCCGCCGCCCTTTCGATCATGCGGGGCCTCATATCTCCGGCCCCCGCCATCACAAATACCACATCCGGGCAGAAATCCAGGACGCGGGCGGCGGCTTCCACGAAATAATCGGGGCCCTTCTGGAAAGTGATCCTGCCGAGGAAGAGTATTATCTTCCGGCCGTTGTCTCTCCGGGACGGGACATCCTGCTTTCCCCTGACCACGGCATTGTGGATGACAGTGATCTTCCCGGGGTCGATGCCGTAATTGCGCACGATCCTTTCCATCGTATAATGGCTCACCGCTATTACCCGGTCTGCCTGCTCCATGCCGTATTTTTCGATTTCGAATATGTTGCGGTTGATGTTTTCGCCACTGCGGTCGAATTCGAGGGCGTGGATATGGAGGACAAAAGGCCTGCCGCTCGCATCCCTGGACCTCACACCCGCGAAAACCGTCATCCAGTCGTGGCAGTGTATGATGTCGAAACGTTCGGAGCGCGCGATTGCGGCCGCCGCTTCTCCATACCTTACGGCCTCCGTCACCAGGCCGGGACCGTAACCGCCGGACAGGTCCGCGAAAGCTTTTTCCTCCTTGTCCGGGAACTCCCGGCCGGGAATTTTACCGCGGTAAAGCTCTTCCAGCCGCGCCCTGTATTGCGGCTCTCCCAGGTAGGGCTTGAGGGCCGAATGGATTATCCGGAATTCCAGCGAACCGGCTGGAAACCGGAAATCGTCCGGCGCAAGACTCTGCGCCTGCGCCGCGTCCAGCGGTATATCTGCAGCGGACACAAGCCGCACATGGGATTCGCGGCCTTCAGGCCTGTCCTGGCCGTTGGGGATTTTCGGCAGCACGAAAATTATTCCAATCCCGTGCGCAGCCAGGGACTTTGTTATTCCGAAGCATGCGGTGCCGAGGCCTCCGCTGATGAACGGCGGGAATTCCCATCCGAACATTAGGATCTTCATTTCTTCCGGCTCCGGGGAGCTGTTTTTGAGACGGACTTTGACACCGGCTTTTCACTTTTTTTCGCGCCTGCTTTTGCGCTCGTTTTGGAGATTGCTTTAGCTGGTTTGGGTGCGGGTTTCGAGACCGGCTTCTCAGAGATCAGGGACCAAAGCCTGATAAGTTCCCCGGAATTCCATGCCTGAGCAATGCAGCCGTTCGGCTCGTGAGGCGGGTCCCCGTTGAACACCTCGGATATGAACCCGATCCCCGCCACCCTCAGGTGCTCGTCCAGGAACCCTTTCAGCCCTTCCAGCAGGGCCCTTTTTGATTTGTCTCTGTCTTCCGCGACCTTCAGGAAAGCCTCTCCGTAAGCGCCGACCAGCCACGGCCAGACCGTGCCCTGATGATAGGCGAGGTCGCGGCTGATCGTATTTCCGTCATACCTGCCCCGGTAAGCCGGGTCCTTCGGAGAGAGCGTCCTCAACCCGACGGGGGTCAGGAGCTCCTTGGCGACTCTTTCCACGACCATCTTCCATTTGGATTGCTGCAGGACGGGGTAGGGAAGGGACACCGCAAATATCTGGTTGGGCCTCACGGATCTGTCCAGCGTCCCGTCCCGGTAAACGTCTCCCAGGCATTTCAGGTCGGCGGCCCAGAATACCGCATTGAAAGATTCAAAAAGGCTCTTAATGAGTTCCCTGCAGTCAAATCCCGTGTCGCCTGTTTTCTCCCGCAGCTCGTCAGCGAAACACAGGGCGTTGTGCCACAGCGCGTTTATCTCGACGGCGCAGCCCCACCTTGACGTGACCGTCCGGCCCCCGGCGATGACGTCCATCCACGTCAGTTGAGTGTTTTCATCACCTGCATGCAGCAGGCCGTTGTCGTCCGTGAATATCTTGAAATCCGTGCCTTTCCGGTAATTGTTTATGATATTTTTAATTACCGGCCAGAAATCCTTCTGAATTGTCTCGTAATCCCCCGTGTATCTTGCCATTTGCTGAACCGCCCAGATGAACCACAGGGATGCGTCAACGGAATTGTAGGCGAGCTCCCCCTTTTTTTCCGAGAAGAAATTGGGGATGAGGCCGTTCTTCTCAAAGCCGGCCATCGATTTCAGGATAGCGTGCCCCTGCTCGGGCATGCCGGAACAGAAGGTCAGGCCCGGCAGTGAAATCAGCGTGTCCCGCCCCCAGCACCCGAACCAGTGGTAGCCGGCTATGATATCGTTGCGGCCGGAAGGCGTCTTTACGGGGAAATGGCGGCCCGAAGAAAGGAGGTTGGAAAGTGTCGCCTGGGCGTCCTTTTCGGCCTGCTTCGCCAGGGACGCGTCGAGTTCGGACAACCCGGCGCGGCGTTTTTCCTCCCGCACCCAGTCGTTTTTAAAGCCGCTTTTCACCTCCCGGGTCGCCGCGGAAATGAATACGGTCCCTTTTTCCTTTACCGGTATTTCGAAGACCCCCGGCTGGAAGAGGTCCTCGTGGTTCTCGTATCCCCTTTCTCCCTCCGCAATATACTCGAAATTGTAATACCACAGGGGCGACGGATAGAATTCGGCCCGCCTGTCCGTCTGCAGGAAAAGAGGAGGCATGTTGTCGTACGGCTGGATCTTGAATCCGTTTTTTGCCGGGAAGGCGCGCACATGCAGGAACATGTTTTCCTTGCTCAGCGAGTGGTATCCCCGGAATGCCAGCAGGGGCTTGATCCTCAGGAGAACGGGGACGTCCGACTGGTCGCAGTAATACCTTATGAGGACGCGATCCTCCCCCTGAAGCATGATGATGCTCTTGTGGATGCAGACATCCCCGATTTTATAGGTGAAGTGGGGGTGTCCATAACGCAGGTGGAATCCCCTCAGATATTTGTGGCCGTATGGATAGAAAATGCCGGGGTAGCGGTGCAGGGACAAAAAGAATTCCTGGTCCTTAATGATTATGGAGTCCTCGAATTTCGACAGAAGCACGAATTTCCCGGGGGGGTCGGAAAGTTCGCAGACGAGCAGCCCGTGGTACTTTCGAGTGTGGCACTGCAGGATGGTGCTGGACGAATATCCTCCGCGTCCGTTCGAATCCAGCCATTCCAGCCGGAGGGCTTCCTTGATGTTAAGGCACGTCCTTTCATCGATACTGATGTCCATGTAAAGCCTCCATTGTGTTCCTGCGGTAAAATACTTCAGCCGGAAGGATTGATTATGCCCTGTTTCGACGAGATGCTAAAAATAATGGCCTTTTTCGAAGGGGGGTGTCAAGAGATTTATGGCTGTGTTAATCGTGGTTTTCATTGAGGATAATCGGGCTGATGTGATATGAACCTGTGCGCATTTGCAGACGGGGGGTGACTTTCAGAACATGTTGAATGCGGGCCTGACAGGCGGCATTGCAAGCGGCAAGACAACTATCTCCAGGATACTCGTTGAGAAGGGCGCGCACCTGCTCGATTTCGACCTTCTGGCCCATGAGGCCGAAGAGCCCGGGCAGGCTGCCTGGCGGGGAATAGTGGACCATTTCGGCAGAACTGTTCTCGATGACAAGGGCAGGATTGACCGCAGAAAGCTGGGGGAAATCGTTTTCAACCGGCCTGAAGAGATGCTGGTCCTTAATTCGATAGTCCATCCGGCCGTTAACGACCTTTGGCAGGCGAGGAAAAGACAGATAGAGGAGGAGGACCGCCGGGCTATCATCATCTCCGATGTGCCGCTGCTTTTCGAAACGGGCTGGCAGAAGAAAGTGGACGTCGTTATCCTGGTCTACATCCCGCCGGAGGAGCAGGTTCGCAGGCTTATGGCCCGCAACGGGGTCAGTCTCGAAGAAGCTCACGCGAGACTGAACTCCCAGATGCCTATCGGGGACAAGATCAAACTGGCGGACTTTGTCATCAACAACCTGGGATCGCTGGAATCAGTCCGGCGGCATATTGAAGAGTTGTGGGAGGAACTCCTCGTACGGGAGAGGCTCCAATATTTCAAGCATTGAGAATATACCTTAAAGGGAGGTTCGCATGATCGGAAAGAGTGTTGTTACAGATTTCAGTTCCAAAAGCTCGGAGCCGGTGATTGACGGCTCGGCTTACGTCCATCCCCAGGCCGCCGTGATCGGCAACGTGATCATCGGCAAGAACGTCATGGTTTCCCCTTTTGCCTCGGTCCGCGGCGACGAGGGGCAGCCGCTGTTCGTCGGCGATGATTCCAACGTGCAGGATGGCGTTGTCATCCATGCCCTCGAGACCGAGGAGCACGGCAAGCCGGTTGAGAAAAACCTTTACGAGGTGGAAGGGAAGAAGTAC
>CAZKYN010000050.1:0-16027 GCA_964556675.1 uncultured Syntrophaceae bacterium | reverse complement strand
GACGTGCCCCAGGAACACCGGGGCCGGGGTCTCGTTCATCCGCTGGGTCAACTTCGCCACCGCACCAGCGTGCCAGTGTTTCACCGCCGCGCCCTTGCCCTCGATTGCACCGGTGGGTACGCCCTCCTGGGCCACCAGCGAGCCGAAGAAAAACGGATGCGCATCCACCGTCTTGATCGTTTCGTAACGATCCCGGCCGATATGACCCACCACCTGATCGGCGGCCATTTCACGCACGCTCGCGCGGATCAGGTATGTGCCCCGGCGCGTCTTCATATCCGGGCCTCGAACGTTTTGCCCTCGCAGGGACCGGTTTCGCAGGGACGGCGGGTGAACGTGGTCGTGCGCCGGAACCAGAACTCCGCCGCGCCGTCAGTCACCGCGCCCGGAAAATGCTTGCAGGTCCGGCAGTCGCCGGCGCTCGGCTCGGGCTGCGGACGGGGCGGCTCCGGCTTCTCGACCGGAGGCTTTTTCTCCGCCGGTTTCCGCGCCGTCTCAACCGGCGGTTTCTCCGGCTCAACCTCGGGCGGAGGTGCAACCGGAGGAGCCGCGTCATCCCCGGCTGCGGGCTGAGTGGACTCCGCCGCGGGCGCGGACTGCTCCTGGGCGGGCGGGATCATACCCGGCTGCGTGCCGGTTTCCGTTGACCCGGCTTTCGAGTCCTGGGCCGGAGGATTCTGCGGTTCCGGCGCGGGCGGATTCGTGCTCTGCTTTTTGTTGCTCATGCGGCCTCCTCGGTTAGCCATCTCTTTTCGCCCCAGATGATGTTGCTGCGGCAGAGGTGGAATGGGTTGATTCTGGGCGGCAGCCCATAAGTGTTAAGCCAGTCCTGGTACGTCATTGGCCCGGCCGCGCTCGCGTCCTCGCAGATCGGGGTAGTGCGCTCATCCAGCGGATTGACGTTGATTCCCCATTCGAGACCCGCTTCTTGAGCCTTCTGCGTGTATGTCGCGTTCTCGATCCGCGGCAACTCGATCCGGGCGATGGTGACGGCTCGATGGACTATGCTCGGCAGCTTGCCCTTGCCGATCCGGCCACCCTCCCAGATTCTCCGCGCCAGGCTGTCCGCCTTGCTTCCCGGAAGGCTCTGCACGGGGATGCCCTCGATGATCGCCCGCAGTGTCTCGCGCCGGAAATAGTCCGCGATATCCGTCCCGTAAGTGTCCAGGATGCGGTAGCCCTCTTCCAGGCCGGAAGTCAGGATCATCGAGTCGATCTGGTTGAAATTCTTGAATGCGGCCAGCAAAACCTCACGGTTCCGCACCAGGTCGCCGAATCCCTCTAACGACCATTCGGCCAGCTCCACACCGCGCAGGCTCGCCCGGTTGACCCAGTTTTCGACCCAGCCATAACCCGAGACCTTCAGCACCGATTTCACCAGCGCCAGGGTCTCATCGTACACCTTGTTCACCGCGGCGATATTTTCCGGAGTCTGCACCAGCTTGCTGCCCTCGGTCGCCAGTATCGAGAACAGCGCCGTGCGGTTGCCGTAAAGCTCCTCGCTGACCGCGGCCAGCACATCCTCCAGCTTATGCTCCGCGCCGGACCAGATTTTCAGGGTTTCGGTCTGGAATTGCCGCGTTCTCTCAGCCAGTTTTTTCGGGTCAATCGCCATTTGTCTGGCCCTCGCGACTGTGTCTCATGCGCTCAACCGCCTGGTTGATCTCGTTCGGGTCTTTCGCCGCCGGCTGAGACTGCGCTTGCGCCCGCTCGGCCTCCAAGGCAGCTTTCACGCGGTCGGCCTTGATCCCCGGAATCTTGCTCAGGAAAGTGTCCTGGTCGATTTCGCCCGCCACTCTTAGGGGCATCCAGACGTCCTTGATCCGCTTGAATTCCACCTGCGTCGAGGTGATGATCATCGCTTTCACCGCGCCCGGAATCAGCGCCCGCGGAAGACGCATATTCCGGTTGTACATCGCCGTGGCTTTTGCAAATAACTCCTCGAACATCCCGATCCAGACCTGCACGTCCGAGACCGCCACCGTCACCACCGGGTTTTCCATGTCATCCGCGGTGGCCCGGTTGCTCATCAGGTCCGGCCAGCCCAGGAAATGTGGGTTGACACCGGTGCCGCCCGAGAGGAGCTGGATCTCGGTCTTGATTTCATCGATCAGGGCTTGAGCCGCCTGCCCGGTAATTTCCAGGAACGACGCCTTTGCCGAGGCCGCCAGCGATTGTCCGACCTGCCAGTTGAGCTGCGAGATCGCGGCGTTGATATCGTCAGCCTGCTGTTTGTCTACGGTCTCCATGAACAGCGTCGGATAGCCGAAAAAATGGTTTCCCTGCCGTAAATCTTTGATAGCCTTCTCGATGTTGTCGCAGAGCCAGACCTGTCCAGCCAGGGTGGGGGAGCCGGTCACGCCGTTCAAACGGCCATTCCAGCGCGCGAAAACGAACTCCTCCGGGGCGAGCTTCACCTCCTGGCCCTTTTCGTCGAACCATTGCGCCGAGAGCAGATTGCCCAGCTTATCCCGTGTCACCGTATAGCGCGTCTCGTCCCAGGCGGCAAACCGGATTTTGACCATGCGGTCGGCCTCGGACCAGTAGAGTCGCAACAGGAGCTGTCCGGAAAATTCTTTCTCGCGGGCCAGCTCCTGGCTGCGTTCTTCGCTCAGATTGTTGGCGTCCATGAAATCCCGGACAAACGCCAGCTCCTCGGCATACTGCGTTTCCAGGTCCTGGGCCTCGGCCCGCATCTGATCCAGACCCGCGCGGTCGGTAATCTTGCCGCGGGCCTGCTTGTCAACCTTGCTCTCCGGCTCCATCCCTGTCTCGCGCGGCGGGGTCACCACCAGCTCTACGCCGCTGCCAAGCTGATATGCTGCCAACAGTCCCACGATCCGCTTGACCAGCACGTTGCCATAAACCGCCCGGCCTTCGTAACGTTCGATTATTTCACGCGTGACCGTGGCGCGATCCAGCGGAGTGGAAAGGCTTCGCCGAGCCTGTTCCAGGGCGAGCTGGCGATTCAGGGCGTCAATCGCGCTCTCATATTCCCGCACCTTGGACCGCAGATGCCTTTTTTCGTCGATTTTTCGCCACCATTTCATTTCGGCATCCTGTTCCCGAGGAGCACGATTCCCCCCCGCACAATCGGTATATTCGCCGCTTCCAGGCCCAGGCAGGCGGCCCAGAAAATGTCAGCGTGATGGTGCATCACTTCCTGCTGCTCGTTCAGGTTCACGCTGTAGCGCACCTGCCCGCCGGAACCAGCCTCCTTGCGGATACTGATGAAATGCAGCACCAGGGGGCGGTAGCGCGGCATGAAAACCTCGCGTTCTTTGGCTGTGGCCGCGATGTACATCCGCGTGGCAAGCTGGTCCTTGACCTGCGGGGTGAACATCACCCCCTGAAACCTCTGGGGATAGGCGACCGACAAATCCTCGGCCAACTCATTGCCGATCCCGGTGGCATCGATGCAGGTCCGCAGGATGTCGCACTGCTTGAGGCCGCCCACCAGCACCGCTTTCTGGTCCCTGTAGGGCTGCTGATACAGCCGGATGATCATCCGGGTGTCTTTGCGGCTCCCATCAATGTCCCAGATAACGAAATCGCTCTCATTCCTCTGACGGCCCACATCGAATCCGCCGTAGAGGATGCCTTTCCTGTTCGCCTTGAGCCACATCCAGTCGAAATCCGTGGGCAGCGTTTCCACCACCCGGCAGGCCAATGCATCGCCCGGCATATCACCCCATTCCGCCACCGTGATCCGGTCCATCAGCTCCGGCGAGAACAGGGCGGAGAGCGCCTCCATAAACTTCAGCTCGTACTCGACCTGAAATGCTTCCAGGTCCGGGAAGCTGTTGAAAATCGCTTGCAGGCTCTCGGTCCCGAACGCCTCGACGCGCACTTGGGTCGGCATCAGCGGGGCCTCGACCGCCGCCCGCTCCGTATCCGTGCACAGCCGCCGGCATATCCACCAGGGAATCAAGTAAGAGTCCCAGTCCCGGTATTTGCCATCCGCGCACCGGTCCAGATCGTAGAACACACCGCTCTTGGCGAACGGGGTGGAGAGCACCGTCATCTGGTCATCCGGCGACAGGCTCACCACCGGCAACGCGCCATTGAACACCTTGCGGTCATCGCGGCCAAACGCGAACTCATCCAGGATTACATCCCCACCGCGCGAGCGCGGGGCCTTGTTCGGATAGGCCGTTATCACGGACCGCTTGCCGTTCGGGAATTCGAACGCGATCTCGGTCTTGCTGTCCGTGATCCGGCGTAGCCTGAACCGCGGCGGAAGATCGTCGTGCGCCTCGTCCACGTACTCGATCAATCCTTTGGCGTCTTCTTGGCGTATCGAGACCGCCTGGCAGCGGTATCCGGGCTTCCGCTGGGACTTCACGAACGCCTTGTCCATTGCAATGAACGACCCGCCCGTGCGGCGGCTTTTTTTCTTACGGATGAACTTGGCGCGGTTGGCCATGTAATGCCGCTGCCACGGATCGTAACTTCTGCCGATCCCCAGTTCAGTCAGCAGACGCGGCCGCCTTGCCATGATATCCAGGAGTTCCGGCTCCGCCGGGGTCCGCTTTGAGATAACCGCGCTCATCCAGCTCCTTCGCCCTGGCGTTGATCGCCTCCAGGCATAAATCTTTCAAAACATCCGTAATCACGTCGTCCTTGTAAATTCCGCGCAGACGGGCCAGCAGCGTATCCCTGAACTTCATCCACATTTCGGCGAATTCCGGGCTGACCTCCGTCGCCGCCTGGCCGATATCCTCAAAAACGCGGCGGATAAAGAACACCTGGTTCTCTTTCGTGATCCGGTCCAGGTCGACTTCCTTGACCTTGCTGCGCAGGATCGAAAGCAGAATTTCGACTGTCTTGTTGTAGGCGAAGCCCAGGCTCGCCAGGCTGCTGACATTGACCGGGCGCGGCTTCGCCTTTTTTTTGCCCTTGCCTTTGCTTTTTTGCTCTTCTTCCGACTGCCGGTCTTCCTCGTCCTGTTTTTTAAGCGCCGCGATCATCTCCGAAAACTGGTCCCGCAGGGCGGTCATGTCTTTGAGGGTCCGGTCGATGATGTCGTCAACCTGCACCTCGGCCAATGAGTTCTGACGCTGGGCGCGGCTGCGCTGCCGTTCCGCCCGCAGCTCTTTCCAGTCGATCCCCAGCTCCTGGTCTTTCTTGCGCCAGCGGTTGACCGTGTCCTTGGTAAGCGAGCCGTAACGGTCCGGGACTTCGCGCGCCATGCGCTCCACCAGCTTGTCCATGCTCTTGTAGTCGCTGGCGCAGTACAGGTCCCGCGCATATTTCCGGTCTTCCTCGTCGTAGCTCTTGCAGCCCATCCGCGCCTTCAGTCCCCCTTATCAAAGGGGGAAACAGGGGGTTGTGTTTTTATTCCCCTCTAAGCAAGAGGGGTGGCCCCGATGGAATCAGGGCCGGGGTGTGTTAAAAATTCCGTATCAGCAGCTCGTTGATCGCCCGCCGGCCCTCCATGCGTCTGGAGCAGGTGTAGCGGGTGAGAACCGTCTCGATTTCAAACCCGCTGAAGATTGCCCGCAGCCGCGGATGATCGTTCAGCGAAAGGAGAAACTTGCCTTGCAGCCCGCGCAGCATCGTGTTTAGCTCAACGAAATCCGGCTCCGCCATGTTGTGCCGGTAATCCGGGCAGCCCAGATACGGCGGGTCCAGATAGAACAGCGTGTCCGGCCTGTCGTACACCGGAAGCAGCTTGCGAAAATCCAGGTGCTCGATTGTCACCCGTATCAGCCGCTCGTGCACTGCCTCGACAATCTCCGGCAGTCGTTTCAGGTTCAGGCTTGATGGGCCATCGGTGCGCACTCCAAAATGTTCGCCCCGTCCCGCGAAACTGGCCTTGACCAGATAGAAAAACCGCGCCGCCCGTCTTACTTCCGAAAGCTGCTCTGGGGCCGCGCGTCTCAACTCGCCCCATATCTGCCTGGAGACCAATGTCAGCCGGAACTCCAGCAGAAACTCCTCGTATCGCTCTTTCAAAATCCGGTACAGGTTCACCAACTCGGAATCGAGGTCATTGTAGACCTCGCATTTCTCGACCGGTTTTCGGAACAGCACCCAGCCCGCGCCGCCGAACACCTCCACGTAAGCCGCATGCTCCGGAAATTTTGCCACGATCACATCCGCCAACTTGCTCTTGCCGCCGATCCATGCCATCGGTGGATCGATTCTCGACCGCATAGCCCCTCCTTGCGCGCATCCCCTTGACGTTGTATTTTTTCTCGCGTCTCGTACCCAGGGGGCAGCAGGGCAACCTGTCTGGCGTTCCAGCGCCAGGGTTGGGGAGGGGCTAATGTCTCCCCGCCTGCCCCCGTCTCAACTGAACAACTTCACCGCCACAGCAACTCCAATCGCCAGTGCTGTCGCCAACAGGCCGCCCGCCGCGCCCCACACGCCCGCCTTCACCTCCAGGCGCGAAACCGACCGGATCAATTGACCCTGCTCCTGCTGCAAGCTTTTCAGGCCCTCGTACAGCTTTTCCGCCTGCTCCTTGAAGGTCGCCACGCTGGCGATCATATCTTCCAGCCGACCGAATAATCGCGCCTGGTTCTGCCGCATTTCTCGCTGGCGACGCTCCACGGTCCGGATAAGCGCCCGATGCTCGCCGATCTCACCCGCTTGCGGGCAGCCCGTGTCAGGCCCCTGGCATTTTCCGTTGCCGTTGCTCATCGCGCAGCCTCGTGAATTCGAGGGTTAAAAAAAGCCCGATATCGGAGATTATTTTTTCGTGTATTTTTTCCGCCGCGGCCACGGAGATTTCCAGGCCGAACCTCTTGGCGGCGATGTTGCGTATCATTTCAGGTTCTATTTTTGTGGTGAGGCTCATACTCACCTCTGAAACGCGGCTGGGGAGACCATCCGTCGGTCTCCCCAGCCTGATAGTTTATTCCTTGGCGGATTCGACGGCCTGCGCCGCCTCTTCTCTCAGAGCGGCGATTTCCTCTTCCGTGTCCGCGGCGTCCGGCTTGATCACCGACATAAACGCCACGAGCACGTTGCCGGCCTGCTCCTCGTTCAGCTTGGCCAGCACCAGGAACTCCTCGCTCAACAGAAGTTTTTTCACCACCACCGCCACGGACGAACGGATTTTCTCACTCAAGCTCGTCGCCTCGGTCGAGAAGAAAATTTCCTCGACTCGTCCGAGCAGCGCGGTCACCTCGTCATCGAGGCGGGTTTTGGTGGTGGACGCAATCAGCGCGGCCAGGGCCAACGCCGGTTTCAGCCCGACCTTGAATATTTTCCAGAGAAATTTCATGTGTCCCCCTCCTCGAAGATTTGATTTACACCTGCGGAGGCGCGGCTTTCCGCGCCTCCAGAATACGGCCCGCCTGGCTGGAGGTGAGGCCCTTGCTCATGCCATCCGCCAGAGACTGGCCCGTAACGCCGAGCGAGGACGACCCGCCCACGACAGCGATAGCCCACTCGACCACGCCGTCCGGCAGGTCCGGGAAAAATGCTTTTACCAGCAGGACCAGCAGCGTTCCCGCAATGCCGGAGAGAATCATTTTCAGCTTCTTGCTTTCCATGCTCAAACCTCCTTCAGCGCGTTGCGAAATTTGTCCAGGTCGAACTTGATGCCCGGACAGGTTTTTTCAGCGTAATCCCGGTGGCCGCCGACATTCTCAGGCGGGATACCGAACACCCGGCAGAGCGAGCGCACCAGGCGCACGCCCGCATCCCAGGAGGCTTGCGGCGGGTCGGCTATGTCGAAATTCCCCACGAAACAGATGCCAATGGAATCATGGTTCCGTCCCACGCAATGCGCTCCATCCTCGTCCAGCATGCGCCCCGCCAGGATTTGCGTACTGTCTTCCACCCGCTCTATGAAAAAATGATATCCCACATCCTTCCAGCCGTTGACCTCCATGTGATAACGCCGGATGTCATCAGCGCTCAATGTCCAGCCGTCTGCCGTTGCCGAGTGGTGCAGGATGATGTATTTCGGCTTCATCTTTTTTCCCTCCCCCTTTTGCAAAGGGGGACTGAGGGGAATTTGCCTTCTTGCCGGGGCGTTAAAGTCCCCTCTATCAAGAGGGGTGGCGCGAAGCGCCGGGGTGTGTTACAAGGACCGCAGGGCGGGGGCAGCCCGACACTGCCGCCCGCCCCGCACCGCCAGATGAGACACACCGGTGGTGTATCCCAGGTCAATCATAATATTCCGTCAATGTTTTTTGCTTCAATTGCTTCAATTACTTCAGCGGAAATTAAAAACCCGCCGGGAATCGACCCCGCCGGGCAGTTTGCAAATCATTTCTCATGTAACTCAGAGTTACATGAGAAACTATTCTCATTCTCTATAAATCAAATCTTGCCTGTGAGTTATAGCAGTTTGATAATTATATATCAATGTGTGACGGTCACACATTGAGAAACAATTTTCAATCTCTCTTGGTTATCACCCCAGATAGATATAACTCGAACTCTGGCCTGTGATTTGCTGTATAAAACGCCCAAGCGGCTGGAGGGATACTGCCGCGAAGAGGTGACTTATTGTTTGACAAGTTGAATGACGGAGAGTAAAATAAAGAGAAAACATTTCACGGGGGCTGGAGCCATGTCGTTTGAAAATCTGAAAAAAGAGTTTGAATTTTACCTGGCGCACCAAGGCGACCTGGTAGAGAAATACAATGGCAGAGTTATTGTTATAAAAAACGAGACGGTGATCGGCAACTACGAATCAGAGTTCGAGGCTGTTGCTGAAACGCAAAAAACACATGCGCCCGGCTCGTTTTTGGTGCAAAAATGCTCTCCTGGAACGGACGATTATACCCAGATATTTCACTCACGGGTAGCATTCGTATAATCCAGGAGGGGCTGTGCAATACAAGCGCTTCGTGGGCTATTGTAACGGGCTGGCCCGGGAATTATCCTCTCCTTGCTTCGTAGGGCATCCCCTCCTCAATCAAACCCCGGGAACTCCTCTTGACCCGAATTTGCAAGGTGCCAGACAGTATTTGGCCACATGGGACACGGGTTCAACCGCAACCGTGATTTCCCAGAAGGTGATAGACGAATTAGGGGTGCAGCCCATAGGGTTTACAAAGGTTCAAACCGTAGGTGGGGAGGTCCAGGATGCCCCCGTTTTTTTAGTCAGCGTCTGGTTGACCAACCAGGTATGCGTCTGTTATACCAAGGCCATCCGGGGAGAGGTGTTCGGAAATTCTGAGATGTTAATCGGAATGGATATTATTGGATCTGGGGATTTCGCCGTGCTTAATAAAAACGGCAAAACCATGTTTGTTTTTCAATCCCCGCCTGGTGGAAAAATGGAAGCGTATGACACTTTGGCGCGTGATGAGCGTCGGATAGAAACAACTTCCCGGCCAACAACTATACTGCAGCGGCCGGCCCGAAATGCCCCCTGCCCTTGCGGTAGCGGTAAAAAGTACAAACTTTGTTGCCTAAAAAAAGCCATATGACCATTATTCAATCAACGAGATTCCCGTCAGGATCGCTCCGTGTGGCAGTTTGCAGGTTATTCTTATGTGTGACTGTCACACACGCTCAAGCATCCTAATGTTTAGCTTTTCACCATAATGGCATTAAAAATGCCAGTTTATTGCTGAATTCAACTTAAAGAACCGGCCACATCTGCCGAAATATGTCATTGAAACGATAGTTTTCTTTGACAAACTCTGTGCGGGCTATTATAATAGCGTTAGACGGGGGGGGCGAGATGGTTTTCAAGGCTATCTTGGCCAGCAAGACATTTTGTCGGTTATGGTATTTCTCTCCAGGTATCTTATCGCGGACCAATTGCAAACAGATCAAAACCGGCAGTGATATCTCCCTGTGACAGGAAGTGTGGTATCTTTTTTCCTTTGCACGGCGTGGAATTGAAACCTTAATACCCGTTCCGGGGTCTTAATAATAGACCATGTTATCAACAAGGGAATTTGATCTTGGCCGCCACCACCCCTCGGAAAAAGCGCCGCCCCTCAATGCCGGCACCGACAAATTTTTGGGATGTAGCAATAGCCTTAATTTCAAAAGGACTCCCGATTCCGATATTGATGGCCGGTATTATCATATATGCAATTTTTAGGATGCCTCAGTCAGATATACGTTCCTTTGTTTTACAATCGCTGTCTTGCTTTAATCCCGGATGGGTGCAAGGTACGCTATTTGCCATTTTAATGGCTGTAATATGGATTATGAGAGAGAAACTTAAATTAAAACGGCAGGAAATTTGCCGTATAGCAAAAGAACGCGATAAATGGCAACAAGTTGCCGGCTGCACTATTGAATCAAGCGACCCGGAGGCATAACCATGACAATGGTTCTCCTATTTCAAATCCTGATAATAGTAGGTTTATGCCATCTTTTATACGAATGGCAGATTCTGCCACTATTGCTTTTGAGGAGGAGATATCGTTTGTTTGAGCTACGAGACCAGCTCAGGGAATATGAAATGAGAGATGGAGCCACGGCCAATCATAAAGCTGTGCAATATACGCACAACTCTGTCAATGTGGCTATCTATCTCATTGAATTTTTTGATGCTGCGCTATTGTATAAATCAGATCGATTAGTCAAAAGCGACCCGACCCTACAATCGCGCATCGCTAAGAATGCGGAGTTTTTCGATAATTATGCCACAGAAGAACTAAAGAGCATCCGGCAGGAAGCCAACAAAATTTTGGAGGAAGCTTTTATCTGCCATTCCATAATGCTCGGAATCTATATGATTCCCATTGCTTTGATCGTTCTTCTGACGGATAAGATCAAAGACAAGATCAAGGAGAGGATTAGCGAAATAATGGATATCCCCGAGAAAGATATCTATGGGATGCCGATAGGCGCGGCACCGATGGCCGCGAAATGTTATTAGCTTCTTCTTGCAATAGAGCTTTTACAAAACGGCCCCATCCTTATTATGATCTGGATGGGGCCGTTTTGGCTGGCATTATTTCTTCTTAATCGTCTCGGTCACCGTTGTACTCGGCCGCCTTGTAGCCTCGCCCTTCTTGACAAATTCCCCGGTTTTCGCGTCTCTGACAACCTTCACTGTCTTTTTCGACGGCATGGTCGCCTCCTCTAAAAAAATAAGTAAAAACGCAAAAGCTGCCCGCCCGATACTAAGACAGAAACCGCCAAACAGCCACTGCCTAATGCGATGGTCTTTATAGGTACAGCCGTCCATTTATAACCATATCCCGCACTTTAAACTTGATTTTTAACCGCTGCTTGAAATTTCCGATCAAGAACAGGGTCTTGTCCTGCTCAGTGAAAAAGCCTTGATTTTCAAAGTTTAGAAAATACTGCGCGTTCAACTGGCAGGTCGAATCAGAATACTCCACAGCTCGCAAAAATTCTGATTCTTCTTTCTCGTCCTTTTGCAAAAAACACTTACTGGGCAATTCATCCAGGCCGAAATCTATCGGTTTAAAAGTCATTTCATAGCGTTTGAACGGATCGCCGTTTGCCGAAAGCTCTCGTTCATCCATATTGATTGCTATCCTTACTTGGCCCGGATTTAGCATCTCAAGCCTTTGTTTAAGCTCCGCATCTGCAGCCTCTATTGGTAGACGCTGATCAATTTGTTTCAACCTCACCATTGCCCTGACAACCGGCTCACAAAGTATAGTTGCAGTGAACTTAACACCTTGAGCTTTTACTGCCGTACCGATCAACCCGCTCAACAACAAACTTTCTCCGTTTATTTCGCCTATTCCACTGCTTGCCACCCACGGAGATTTCCGCAGGATTTTTACGCAGTCTTGTCGCCGCCATTCCTGCCAGTACGCCCACGGCTCCGCCTGCGCGGGCATCTTTTTCTTCTGCCACAACCAGGGCTTATCCGTTTGGAATGATAACCTATCTTCGTCCGGGTCTTTACTGTATTGTGGTGTCAACTGTGCGATGCCAACCCGAACCGTCGCCAATAAAATAAAAATTGGTATATACATAGACCCTTGCTTCATTTTTTGCCTTCCTCGATAAAATCCTTCAGCAGCCCGCCGACATCCTCTAAATGCCCCCCGTTAAAAAATGAATATACCTCCCTACAAAAGCGCTCTAAGGCCCATGCGGGCACCCCTCTACGCCCGAAATCCCTTTGGGCTGATGCCGTGCAACTCCAGCGGTTTATCGCCTCCGCATTGCGATTCCACCGTATTTTATCATCCGGGCTTAAATCCGGTGGAGCTTCCGGGATATGCAATTGCATTTCGATTGCCTCCCTGTGTGAATCTGCGGTCATTCGATAGGTCCGGCTTTCCATAACATCTCGCCCGTTATCGCCCGCCCGAGCCGAATCCAACAGTTCTTCTAAATATGCGACGATTAATTTTCCTCTGTCGTCGGAAAAAAGAGCTTCAGAGACGGCGGTTTTGATCAGCTCTTTCAACTCTTTTCTCGGCAAGCCCAGATTATCACACGTTTCAGGATGGATTGGAGATAAAGCCTCAACGGCCGGGGCTTCGGCTCGATCATCACAATATTTAGGAGCCGCACCTGTTAATATCCAATTTAAGCTAATTGGTTTTAACTCATTTTTAATTTTTTCCAGCGTAGCTTCCCTTGCAGGAAAACCATCAAAGACACGGTACACCGTTCCCCTTGCGAGCCCCAATTTATCTGCAAGCGCCCCCTCATGGTCAATCCCCAGTTCAATTAGAGCCTCTTTTAATCTCAAATCAATTTTCTGTTCAATATCTCTTGACATATTGTTTTCAGTGGTGTTAATATTGATTTAAGCACAATATGACCCCGCCCGGTAGACGGCAGGTCCGCCTCCGGTTTGAATCGCCCAATTCATTTTACTACCGGGCGGGGCTTTTTTCAACTCTGATCAGATTTTATCGCAAACACACATCCGGCCACAACCACCAGAATCGGACGCGAACCCGACCCCTCGCATCCGGAAACACGGAGGCCGAAAGCATGCAAGACCAGGACCGCCGCCGCATCATCGAGGAACACAACGCCCGCATCCGCGAAATGGCCACCCGTGATTACTACGATTTCCGCGCGGTAGACGCCAACGAGCCGGACCCTCGGCCTGCTATCGAGTACATGGTCGAACGCCACCCGGACCCCGCGCGCAGCAAGAAAGCCCTTCTGTTTGAGATGCGTGTCCACGAGGATTCCTGGCGTAAATACAATATCAATCCCTTCGGTCCACCCTGGGGACTGGTTGACAGCCTGATGAAACTCACCGGCTGTTTCAAGCCCCTGTATCGCCTGGCCGCGCGCCACGGGTTTTCTCTCGTGCAACGCCGTGTAATAGCCTGGGACCGCCGCAAGCGCCTGGCTGACATCGCCGAACTGCAGCAGGCTTTCCTCGACCTCCAGCAGCAGTACCTGGGCTTGGAACCATCAGAGAAAAAAAAGCTCCGCGTCCACTCCGGCGATCAGCGTAAGAAAATCCTCGGACTCATCCGCAAAATTCAGGAACAGCTCGAGGGCGTCTACTTCGCCGTGGATAATACCGATCAGCAGCGTTCCCTGTTTGACGACTGACCTTCACCCGACAGGAGGTTCAAATGTCTGCAACATTAGCCCCGCGCATAGGACAAACACTCACCCCGGAGCCGCCGCCTATTGGCTGCGTGACGGTCGAGCTGAAATGCGAAAACGTGCTCTGCGGCGAGGATGCCGAGATTTTCGTGCGCGGGGCCGTGACTGTCGATTTCGCCCGTGGACTGTCGGCGAACTGCCCGGTCTGTCAATCCCAGATGCGGGCCAGGGCTATGATCGATCCTCGTCGACGCATCGCCACCAGGATCAAGCCGATATGAGCGACGCTCCGCAGGAAGGCTACGCCTACCCGTATTATTTCGGCCACAGGCGGCACTACTACCGCAATGGACGCGCTGTCTGCGGGCTGCCCAAGTGGGGGCATTCCGGTCCCTACGATCAGAACCACGCGCATCCGGATAACTGCGGGTATTGCGTGATTCTCTCAGGGCCGGGCCATTCTATGGAGAGCACAAATGCCCAGAGCTGAATTATCCTTCGGCTGGCTGGCCCTCTCTCCCAGCGAACATCGCCATTTTTACCGCTACGGCGTCCAGGTCTGCGAGCCGGGCGAGCGCGTGTTTCACGGCCCTGGAGACATGGATCACAATCACCCCGGCAATTGCTTTGAGTGCCAGAAAGAGCTGTGCGTGACGGGTTCTTTATTCCCCTCTAAAAAGAGGGGTGGCGGCGAAGCCGACGGGGTGTGTGATCCCTGCCCGCGCCACACCCAGGACGGCTCCGCTGGGCGTCATTTGATCGGGAGGTTTCGCTGATGGCTGACCTGAAAAAATCCCAGCGCTACCAGGCCATCCTCGACCTCGTCGCCGCCCAGCCCGCCGGCTGCACTGTCCGGCAGCTCGCCGACCTTCTCCAGCAACGCTTTGCCGATCAGGACTGGAGCGACAGCACCGTCCGTCGTGACGTTGATGAGTTGCTGCTGGTTGGCTGGATCGAGCGCGTCGGCCGCAACCATGTCATCGGCCTGGAGCTGGGGCGCTATCTGCTCCGTCGTTTCGAGGTGCTTGCCTGTCGCGCGGCTGAGCCGCTGGATGAGGTCCGCACCCTGTTCCGCTCTCTGAACAGCACGCTTAACCCGAACCATGAGGACTAAAAAATGTCAGAATTGAAAACCCCTGCCACCGCCCAGGAAGTAACACTCGCAGCCATCGAACGCCAGCGCCTGCTCAAGCCGTTCTCCGCCGACCGTCCCTGGGACGAGGCGCTCTTCTGTATCGAAATTCGAACCCTCAACCAGATCGTCCACGAGGCGTTTTACGAGGCGGGATGCCGACTTATCGTTGCTAAAAATAATATGTCGGCAGGTCAATGGTTACCATTCCTGGACAATTGTGGCCTGAACCGTTTCACGGCCGCGCAGTATATGCGTATTGCCCGCGATCTGGCGGATAAACCCCGTCTGCTCCAGCTCAAGGCTGGTCTCACAAAGACGGAAATTCTGCTGCAGGCAGACCCTGATGACTTGGACGATTTTGAGAAGAGCGGGGAACTGCTCGGAATGAAAGAGGGCGAAATTCTCACCAAGTCCAGAAAGGAACTGAAAGAGATCATCCTCGATAAGGATCATCGCCTCGATCAGGCGAAAAAGCAGGTCAAAGGCCTCCAGGAAGAGATCGACAAGCTGAAAGGCGATCCGGACCGTCCCCGCGAGGCCTATTACGACGATCTGCATGATTTCCGCCGCGACGTTTTCGCCCGGCTGGAAGCCCTCCAGACCGAGGCCCTCGGCTCGGGTGACAACCGTAAGGTTATCGCCCTTTACAACCTGGTCAACCAGTTCAAGCTGAACACGGTCCAGCGCTTGGCCGACATCGAGGAACAGAGCCGTCTCGGCAGTCTGCTCCAGGGCACCGGCCACGGCTATGACGCTCCGTATCTCCAGCGCACCAACCTCGGCGAGCTCGCCGAGGAAGAGGCCGCCACCATTTGCCCGGAACAGGAGGCGGAATTTGTATCAACCAACTGAAATCGCCCGCATCCTGCAAGATTGCAGTCCCGCCCAGCGGACAGCCTGGATAGAGGAGGCTGTCCGCGCCACCGGCCGGTCCCGCGACTATTTCTACCGGCTGGCCCGCAAAGGCGGGTTTGATTCCGGCCGCAAGACGCGCGCGGACTATGGGACCAGCCGGACCGGCGTCACTGAGACCGATTTGCTGCAGATCACGCGGCTCAAGATCGAATCCACGCGCGGCAACGGCAAGCAACTCGCCAGTACGGCGCGGGCCTCGTCCATACTCGCCGGGCAGCCCATTGCTACAGTGGAGCATGCCCCCAGCGTCGGTACCCTCAACCGTCACCTGCGCCGACTTGGCCTGGGCCGCAATAACCTGCGCCGCACCCGTATTTTCGAGCGGGTTAATACAACAACTGGCGAGGTCCGCACCTATGTCAGCCAGGCCAATAACATTCTGACCAGCGATTATCCGAATCAGCAGCACCATGTGGACACCTCCATCTGCGTGCTCTGGCACTTTGGTGCTGGCAGCAGATACCAGCTCACCGCCGAAAACAAGCTCGACCAGCTCCTCTACAAGTGGGCCCACTCGCGCGCCGTCATCGGCAAGGT
>CAZKYN010000049.1:0-16168 GCA_964556675.1 uncultured Syntrophaceae bacterium | reverse complement strand
GGGGACCCCTGGGGCAAAATGATGATTGGAAAGATATGGGATTTTAACGGCATAGGCTCAAGGGTGGAAAAATGGGTAGGGTTTATCGGCGCCGGCTATAACGGGGCCGATTGCTCCGGCGGAGGCGATTGCGACACAAAAGGAAAAGGTTTTTTCATAGTTGATCTGTCAACGGGAAATGTGATCTGGCGATACACCCATGCCAATAATGCGGAAATGAAGTACAGCATGCCGGCCAATCCCGCTATTGTGGACGCTGATAATGACGGGTTCATAGATACTATTTACCTGGGAGATCTTGGCGGAAATATGTGGAGATTCAAGTTATGCTTGGGCAATGATCAGGCGACTTGCACTACCAGGTCTTCCTGGCAGGGAGGCCTTTTGTTTGCTGCATCTTCAGGAGTTATCCGACCTATATTCACATCGGCCGCAGTATCGCGTGATGCGAACTGGAATCTTTGGGTTTATTGGGGCACTGGAGATAAGACCGACCCGACGGCGGCCAATGCGCAGGAAAAGCTATATGCAGTAAAGGATAATAACAGGAGTGCTACCAATACCATTTCCGATTTAGATAATATTACCAGCGGAGTATACTCGGATTCCTCAACAAAAAAGGGCTGGTACATCAATTTTTCCGGCAGCGGAGAGAAGATACTCGCAGAGCCTACAGTGTTTGGAGGTGTCGTGTACCTCACTACTTATACCCCCGCAACCGGCAGCGATCCCTGCTCCCAGGCCGGAACGGGATCGCTATATGCATTGAACTACACTACCGGAGCGGGGGCATTTAGCGGAGGAAACAGGAGTATGGGACTCGGGGCCGGAATACCTTCAGCGCCGATTATTTCGATGAGGCCCGGAAATACTGCCGCTGCAGATCTCTATGTTACAGAAAGCGGCGGTTCAGGAACAGGCGCAAGCACCCAGAGGGCAAATTTCAATCCGCCGGGTGTCGCCAACAGGACCAACATGCTCTACTGGAGGGACAGGCGCGTCCAGTGACCAACCCTGATACTCAGGGATGGGAGGATTTTACCGTCGTGTAAATCCCGCCCCTGACATGAAAGCTGCCGGTGATTTCGACCCTTCGAGGCTTGATTGCCTCGAGGAAATCATCCAATATGCGGTTAACTGCTTCCTCGTGAAAAATTCCCCGATCGCGAAACGAGTTCAGGTAAAACTTCATTGACTTGAGTTCGACGAGAAAATCTCCCGGAATATAATTGATGACGATTTCCGCAAAATCGGGCTGAGAGGTCATGGGGCAAAGACAGGTAAATTCGGGGAACCGGATATTTACTTCATATTCGCGGTCCCGGAATTTATTATCTATTTTCTGCAGCTTGGCTTCGCTCATCTCACTTGTGACCTTTCCCTTTTTGGATTAAATCTGATAAATCATCAACTGTCAATCTCTTACAACTGTGAAAAATCTTAATTGACAGCCTCCCACCCCTGTGTTAGCTGGTTTTCTTACCATCAGACCGGGTCAGGAAAACCGAATGCGCGATTTACAGGAGTTTAATGAAAAATGCAAGGCCCTCCTCGAAGCGGGATCTTGCGATGATATAATCCGGGAATCTCTGGAAAGGCTCGATTCGCATCCGGACGACCTTGAGGCTCTTCTGTTCCTGGCGGAAGCCAAATTGCTGAAGGGAAATACCTCTGAGGCAAAAAGCCTCCTGGATCCGCTTTGTCGGAGGGTGATAAAGCTGTCACGGGCCTTCAAGCTCCTGGGCGACTCTTGTCGGGAGCATAATCCATCCCTGGCCAGGGATTATTACGAAAAGTATATAGCTTTTGACCCTGATTCAGATGAATCGTTCAAAATAAAGGAGCAACTTGATTCTGAGCTGCACGGGGGAGAAGATGAACTGAACACGGGATTCAGGACTTTGACCATGGCCGACCTGATGATTAAGCAGGGGCACCTTGAAAATGCCGGAGAGATTCTGGAGGAGATCCTCGACCGGGAACCGGATAACCAGCAGGTCCTGGAAAGGATCAGCAAGGTCAAGGTGATAAAAGAGCTGGAAAAATGGAGGAAAGCTCTGGCTCAGGCCAGGAAAAATGATTGAGGAAATGCCTAATAAATTACAGCACCGGGCCGACCGCCTGTTCACAAAAATACATGAATTGGGACTAGAGGCGGTCCTCATCCTGGATATGCAGAATATCAGGTATTTTACGGGATTTACCGGGAGCGAAGGCGCGCTTCTGGCAAGTTCCGGGCGGATGTCTCTGCTCGTGGACGGAAGGTATATAACACAGGCGGAAAGTCAGGCCGCTGTATCAGAGGTAATCCAGTTCAAGCAAAAGATCCCTGAAATTGCCCAGGTTATGAAGAACTGGGGTGTTCGTAAAATATCTGTGGAGGCCGGCGCAATCAGTTATCAACATTTTCTTGAGTTGACCGATTCCCTTCCCCTGTTTGCGATCAATCCCTTGGGCCCGGAGTTTTCACGAATTCGCGCCCTCAAAGATGAAGAGGAAATCGCGCATATACGCGAGGCCGCCCGCATATCAGGTGCAGCCCTGGAGTCGCTCTCTGAAATTATGAAGCCCGGAATTTCCGAGAGGGATCTTACCCTGGAACTGGAATACCGGATGGGCAAAGCGGGTTCAGAAGGGGTTTCCTTTGATACAATAATCGCATCCGGCGAGAATTCGGCTTTGCCCCATGCCCGTCCGGGTTCCCGTAAACTGCAAAAAAATGATTTCGTTATTATTGATTACGGGAGCATTTGCGGCGGATATCACTCCGATGAGACTTGCACTTTTGGAATGGGGGAGATTTCAAAACGTCAGGATGAAGTTTACAACATAGTCAGGGAAGCTCATGACCGGGCGCTGGCCTCGATCAAACATGGTGTTCCATGCCGGAATATTGATGAGGCGGCCAGATCCTATATTGACGAAATGGGTTACGGGGCAAATTTTCTGCATGGAACCGGGCATGGTGTAGGCTTGGAAATACATGAATTTCCGAAAATTTCATTTGCTGGCGAAGATGTCCTGGAATCTGGAATGGTCGTCACGGTTGAACCGGGAATATACATTCCCGGTTCATTCGGCGTAAGGATAGAAAGTCTGGTCCTGGTGACAGACCAGGGCTCTGAGGTGCTCTCGAAGATCGATAAAAAGCTGAATATTATTGGTTAAAATTTTTTCCCGAGGTGTCTATTTTTTCTTGCAAGTTTCTTTAAATTGTTTGATAAACCGCTTTATTCCGAAAGGGGCAAAAAAATAAAAGGAGTTTTGTCGTATGATGGTATTTCCCGATGATCTTCTCTACAGTCGAGAACATACATGGGCACGGATAGATGGTAATCTGGCGACGATAGGTATCACAGACTATGCGCAAGAGAAACTGGGTGAAATTTTTCATCTGGAACTCCCTTCAGCTGACACATATGTAGATCAGGATGAACCTTTCGGAACTATCGAGTCATCGAAATCAATATCGGAGCTGATATCCCCCCTGAGCGGCGAAATTGTGAAGGTGAACGAGGATATTATTGATGATATGGGTATTATAAACAGCGATCCTTACGACACAGGCTGGATGATAGTGATAGAAATGAAGGATATGAGCGAAATCGATAACCTGCTGGATTCGGGCGAGTACAATGATTATGTAGTCGGTGAGGAAGGCTTGGTTTGAGAGCGGCTCCGGAATGGAGTATCCTGCCGTTTCAGAATTTAAATGCGTATGAAAACATGGCCATTGATGAGGCCGTTCTTATCAGTGCAGATTCAGGCAGGTCAGTACCCACCTTGAGGTTTTATGGGTGGAGCCCCCCGGCGGTTTCTCTGGGATACTTTCAAAATTACAGATCAGAAGTAAATCTCGCAAATTGCAGATCGCTTGGCATCGACATTGTCCGGAGGCCGACCGGAGGTAAAGCCGTCCTGCATGAAAATGAAATCACTTATTCCATTGTATCTACAAAGGATAATCCGCTTTTTCCGGACAGCATCCTTGGAACTTATAAGGTCATAAGCTCGTGTCTGGTGCAAGCCCTTGCATCAATGGGCGTTGCAGCTTCAATTTCTAAAAGGGATCATCAGAATAATGATTCTAATCCATGTAAATCTATTTGTTTTTCAGAACCATCCAGATTTGAGCTGCTCGTTTCAGGACGAAAGATTTGTGGTAGTGCCCAGGTAAGGGCAAAAAATGCCTTCCTTCAACACGGCTCCCTGCTGTTGGCATTTGACCCGGAAAGGGCCATTCAGGTCCTGACCTCCCATCGCGAGCCGGGCCTCTCCCAAAGGCTCGGCAGGTCTGTAACATCTTTGAGCGATTGGACTGATTCCGTCTCGGGTATATCCGATCCGGGCAGGGTAATGAGGGCCATTGTCGAGAGCTTTCAGCGCGTCCTGGGCATAATAATCACCGAAGGGACACTTTCATCCCGGGAACGGGCCGACAAAGATCGCCTCATAAGGGAAAAGTACTCGACAGACAGCTGGAATTTCAGGGCTGAATAATCCCGAATAGACGGCTTGAAGACGTGAAAAATCCTTTTTGTTGACTTTTTGAGTGATTTTATATTACAAGATCAATCTCTTAGAAAAACTGTTCATCTATAAGTGTGCCTGAACAGTTATTCTGAGTGCCTGTTTTAATCTCATAAAGAATGGAGGGATGTCGCAACCTTCATCCTGAGTCAGGGTGGCTGATGCGAAATGAATTGATGTATTTGAACCGGTCGAAAGCCGGGGGTTCCATTATTTTTCCTATTTTCATTAGTACTTAATTTCCTTCCAAATCGCATCCAATTCTTCGTTCAGCCTGCTTTTATTAACCTCTAGAAAATCCATAATAGAAAGGGTGAAACTACTTGGAAGTCAAGGTCATCGATAATGATGTCGACAAGGCCCTCAAGGTCCTCAAGAATAAGCTTTCCAAAAGCGGCTTGTTCAAGGAGCTGAAGCTCAGAAGGGCTTACGAGAAGCCTTCGGTCAGGCGTAAGCGCAAGGCTATTGAGGCCCGCCGAAGGCTTGCGAAGGCCCAGAGAAGAAGATCTTATTAAGAAAAATTGGTGGACATAATAACCATTTCAGAATAGAGACACTTTCGAGTGTCTCTATTTTTTTTCAGGGTGGGCGACAATGGATGAAAAACAGTATGTGATCGATGCCATTTCTACTGATGAATCGTGGCGGGTTTTTAGGATAATGGCCGAGTTCGTAGAGGCAATTGACATTCTGTCCCGGGTGGGCCGGGCGGTCAGTATTTTCGGGTCGGCCAGAGTCGGGCCGGAAGACCCTTATTATAAGAAGGCGGAGGTTCTCTCGCGCATGCTTGCCGAAAAAGGCTTCGCCGTCATAACCGGAGGCGGGCCGGGTATAATGGAGGCGGCCAACAAGGGGGCTGCCCAATGTAAGGGAAAATCCGTCGGTATGAATATCCGGCTTCCGTTTGAGCAGAAACCGAACCCTTATATAAATATCGGCATTGATTATAAATATTTCTTTATCCGCAAAGTCATGTTCGTCAAATACGCGATGGCTTATGTCATCCTGCCCGGCGGGTTCGGCACCATGGACGAACTTTTTGAAGCTCTTACCCTGATCCAGACGAAAAGGATAAAATCATTTCCGGTAATCCTAATGGGCAAAGAATACTGGGGCGGCTTGCTTAAATGGTTGAAGGATCGCATGATCGGCGAGGGAAAGATCCTTCCGGAAGATCTGGAGCTTTTACAGGTCATGGACGATCCGGAACAAGTCGTCAGGTATATTCAGAAATTTGTCATAGTCTGAGATGAACAATCCCAATTCTGAGAAAACAGGCTTCACCCTGAAAAAGGCTCTGGACTATATCGATCGAGGCAATATAGCTCCATGCTATCTTATCCACGGAGATGATGATTTCGCCGTTCAGTCGTCCATGGATCAGATTGTAAAAAAAGTCCTGCCGGATGCCACACCCGGTTTTAACCTGTTCATTATTGACGGCGATGATGACATAGAGAGGATTTATGGAGAGATAATGACGCCATCTCTCCTTGCCGGCAGAAAGGTTGTCGTCCTTCGCAACACTGGTTTGTTCCGGTCGAAGAATCCGGCTGCGGACTCATTCCGGAGGGCCGTGGATAGCTTGGACCGGGACCCCGGCCGCGCCCTTAAACATTTCCGCTCGTTTATGAAAATTGCCGGGTTCGATATGGAAGACCTGGAAGGGGAAAACTGGAAAAATATCCCTGAAAAAGACTGGAAAAAACTGTTGGGTGAAGATTATCCGGAGATGATGCAATTTGTCCCGGTTTTGGCGGGTCTGGCGCCCGGCGATAATTTTTCCGCCAAGGGCAGTAATGGCGGAGCCGAAGCAATCTCCGAGCTCCTGGAAAAGGGTTTTCCGGAAGGCAATATCCTTGTCATCACTGCGGATTCCGTGGACCAGAGGAAAAACCTGTACAAGCATATTGCGCAGAGCGGGGTTGTGATAGCCCATGTTCCTCCCAAATACGAAAAAGGCAAGATCATATCGTTTTCCAATTCAGTCCGGGAAAATATGGAAAAGCGCGGGAAAAAGATTACACCCGAAGCGATTTCCGCACTGGGAAAAAGGACTGATAATGACATCCGCACAGCCCTCTCCGAAATAGACAAGCTTGTATCCTATGTCGGCGAACGGGATTTGATCGAGGAAGCGGATATTGAAGAGATTGCCGTCAAGAGATCGACGGACAACGCCTTCAGGTTGAACTCCTGTATAGTGGAAAAAGACCTTAGAGGGGCGCTCGATGTCCTGAATGATCTGCTGGTCAACAGTGAGCCGGCCTTGAAGATCCAGTCTCTGATCATTCGCGAGTTCAGGCTGCTGCTGCAGGCCAAAATCCTTCTTAATGGCGGAATCCTATCATCATTTAAACCGGGCCTGGAATACAGCGGCTTTCAGTCAGGCGTGTATCCCGAAATAAAATCAGCCGTCCAAAAAGGTTTATTCCTGGGAGACATTGCCGGGCAACATCCGTACGTTATTTATTCCGCCATCAGGAATTCCTCGCGTTTTTCCTATGAGAAACTATTGACCGATTTGAAATACCTTTTGGAAGTGGATATATCCTTCAAATCTACACGAATCGACCAGCAGATTGTGCTTGAATCCGTATTGATCCGCATGTGCTCATAATTTATTTATGTTCCTTTGTTCCGTCCTTTTTTTCCGGGAGATCCTCTTGGACGGGCCTTTTTTCCCTCTCTTCAGATCAGGATCATCTTCTTTATTTGACGCTAATGAACTGAACCGGGCGTCTGCCATCTTCAGAGCAAAGGTCGGCGAATTTACGGCCGTAAAACCGCTCCGTTCAGCAGCTGCCGCAATTGCCCGGTCTGAACTGACTATCAGCAGCTCTTCCGTCGAATTCAGGATAAGGCGTTTGATGACTTCGTCGGCGGTTTCCCCTTTACGGGAATAGATTATGGAGATCCCTGCCGCCCGGTCGCGCTCTTCAGTATGCGACCCACCCATAATGCCGTCAAAAACTACCGTAATTTTATGGCTTTTAATTCTTTTATATGCGGACAGGCGCTTTATCAATTCATTGCGCCCCATCTCGAGGCTGATGCTCTCCAATCTCTTGAGATCCGTTTGTCTGATATAATTGTAGCCGTCGATAATAATGCGCATATTTTTTCCTTGTGATAGCCTGCTCCAAAAATCCTCGCACAATTTGCACCATTATTTTAGAATTTAAGTTAAAAATCAATCCTGGGTGAAACTATGAAATCCAATTCCGGCGACAGGAACAATCACCTCAGAACTTTGCAGGATATCGTCAAAAGGAAAAGAAAGATCCTAATCATGGTTCATGACAACCCTGATCCGGACGCGCTCGCTTCGGCAATCGGATTCAAATACCTGCTGCAGAACATGTGGAAAGTATCCAGCATAATATCCTATGGCGGCATAATCGGCCGGGCAGAAAACAGGGCTATGATAAAGCTGCTCAATATCGATATTGTCCCGTTCCATAAAGTGCATCTGAAGGATTTCAGCATCATAGCATTAATTGATACTCAGCCGGGGTCAGGTAATAACTCCCTGCCGCCTGCATGCAGACCTGATATAGTTATCGATCACCACATCCCGGTTTATGAAAAATCAAGGCTCGCAGGATATGCCGATATCCGGACCGATTACGGCAGCACGTCTACCATTATCACCGAGTACCTGGATTCAGCAGGTATCCTGGGCAATAACAAGAAAATTGCGACGGCCCTTTTGTATGGGATAAAATCCGATACCCGGGATTTGGGAAGGGAAACAGGCGACAGGGATATGGCGGCTTACCTCAAATTGTATCCCTTGGTTCTGTTCAAGGTCCTGTCCCGCATAGAACATCCCAAGCTGTCGAAGTGCTATTTCAGATCCATGTCAAAAGCAATAAACAGGACCATGATTTATAAGGACGCGCTAGTGGCCGACCTGGGGAAGATCGAGAACGCCGATTACCTGGCGGAAATGGCCGATTTCCTGATCAGGCTTGATGATGTGAAATGGGCCTTATGCATGGGAGAATATGAAAATAACCTGTATTTCTCTTTGCGGACCACCATCCGTCAAGCCAATGCGGGCTTGCTGGCCCGGAAGCTGGCGCGCAGGAGCGGATCAGGCGGGGGACATTCAATGGTTGCGGGCGGCCGGATCTCGAAGGTGGAAAATTACCAGGAACAGGCCTGCCTTCTAAAAACAAATTTTCTAAAGGAGATAAAAAGGCGGGATTACAAGGGAGAACCACTGGCGGGCCCGCTGGAGGATGTCGCCACGGGAAAATAAATCATCACTCCTTGGGATTTTGGGACTTTTTCAGATAATTGATCGCTGATGCATAATCATTACTCTTAAAAACAGAAGCACCGCCAACCAGTACATCAGCCCCCGCCGCGAAAATAGAACCGGCATTATCAACGGTAACACCGCCGTCGACTTCCAGAAGAACGTTTTTCCCTGATGTGCATATAAGGTGATGCACATCGGCAATCTTCTTCAGCATTGTCGGTATGAACTTCTGGCCTCCAAAACCGGGGTTAACGGTCATTACTGTTACCATGTCCACGTCCGTGAGGATTTGCTCAATGCTTATGAGCGAAGTCGACGGGTTGAGGGCAACGCCGGCCCCTGCCCCCGATTCCTTGATCTGGTAAATGGTGCGGTGCAGATGTCTGCAGGCTTCCACGTGGACCGTTATGAAATCGCTCCCCGCCGATCTAAATGCCGAAATATACCTTTCCGGGTACTCAATCATCAGGTGCACATCAAAAGGCAGCGATGTCGTCTTTCGCAGTGACTCGATTACCGACGGGCCGATAGTGATATTCGGGACGAATGTCCCGTCCATTACGTCAATATGTATCAGGTCGGCGCCGGCCCTTTCAACGGCCTGTATTTCTTCACCCAGCCGCGCGAAATCGGCAGATAGAATCGAGGGCGCAATTTTCATGCTCATTCCATAATGAAGATTGATTATAGCGGTAAATTAAGAACGTGAACCTTTCCCGTGTCGACTTCTTTTACCTGCAATCGGATTTCCCTGGCTTTCTTGGATTCTCCCGGAAAAAATATAAATCCGTACGCAATTTCCGATGGTTTAACCGCCCTGTTTTCAAGAGACCGCTCCTGCAGATCCTGACGAATCTCCCTAGCCGGATCTTTTTCCGTAAGCCCTTTGGACCCTCCGAGGAGAACGCCGCCGGCAGCGCCAGCAGCCGCACCTTTCCCCGCATATTCACCCACGCTGCGACCTGCCACTATGCCCACGGCAGCCCCGATAATAGCGCCGGCAGCGCCGCCGATCACCGCTGCCTTTCCGGCCTCCGGCGCAACGTTGCCGTGCTCGGTTTTTTTGTATATGCGATCGTAAGCGAGCGAAGCATCGAGGATCGGCCAGGTCTGGTTTTCCACATCGGTCAGGAAAGTCTGGTTGGGAACGATTTCAATCGGGTGAGCCCCCTTATTATCAAAAACCACTTGGACCGGATAAACGCCCGTGCTGAGGATATCAAATCCGAAGGCAGCTTCGGCCGATTTCTTATCGTTATACGCTTTTGCTGCCAGAGTGGCCCCCGAGACCTGGGTTGCATTGGGCATGGCTGACGGTAATTGGAAGGGCACAACTTGTCTTTCGTATTTTGCGCAGCCGCTTGCCAATAAAATCAGGAGCAATAAAGTTTCAAAATAACACTTTTTTGAAGGCATTTTATCCAACTTTCCTCCTGAAATGATTCAATTATACGCGGCAGGACATCAATGTCAATCCAATTCGGAACCACAAACCCACCTTGACAATTCTTAAAAAAAGATTAGTATCCATCAACTATTTTGCCCGGGTCATTTACATAATCCTGCAGTTTCTCGGAAGACAAAATGCTTTATATCCTTTACAATTTCCTCCTTGCTCTTGCCTTGATTTTCCTCTTTCCTTACTATGGGGGGAAAATTCTGTTTTCCGGCAAGTACAGAAAAAGCATTGGTCCCAAGCTGGGGTTTCTGGATGCAAAAGGCCTGTCCGGAAGACTTGAAGGACATCCCCGTATATGGGTCCATGCCGTCTCTGTCGGGGAAGTCACGGCGGCAGCCCCCCTCATCGAAAAGCTCCGTAAGGACCTGCCGGGTGCCTGCCTTGTGTTGTCAACGAGCACTGAAACAGGCCAGGAAATGGCAAAGAAGATTGTGCCTGGTGCATCGGTTTTTATATATTTCCCCCTGGACATACCCTTCGTGGTCGAAAAAATCATTGGCCTGATCAAGCCTGATATTTTTGTCGCCATGGAAACCGAGATCTGGCCCAATTTCATCAGGATTTGCAGGCAAAGCGGAGCGAAGCTCCTCATTCTGAACGGCAGGATCTCGCCGCGCTCATATCGCAGGTACATGAAGACGAGATATTTCTGGAAGATAGTGCTGCAGGCAGTAGACGAGATCGGGGTTATCAGTCAAACGGATGCCGAGAGGATAAAAAATATCGGTGTAGACCTCAAAAAAGTCCATGTGGTAGGCAATGCGAAATATGACTCGCTGGCTTCCCGGGCAGAAGATACGGCCCTGCAGGGCGAAGTGTATGAGAAGCTCGGAATCGAGCCCGGATCTTTAGTCCTGGTGGCAGGCAGCACCCATTACAATGAGGAAGAGATTATTCTGAATGTGTACCAGAGACTTCTGGTCGAGTATCCCGGCCTGATTTTGATCCTCGTGCCCAGGCATATTGATAGGCGTGAGGAAGTTCTCTCCCTCGTGGAAAAATCGGGCTTTTCCGACTGCGTCACTATGAGCGAGATCAGAAACGGCAAGAGCAGGTCTGGCGAAAGGATCATTGTGGTGGATGTAATCGGCGAGTTATTTAAGATATACAGCATAGCATCCCTGGTTTTTTGCGGAGGAAGTCTTGTGCCCAGGGGAGGACAGAATATCCTAGAAGCCGGCGCATGGGGCAAAGTAGTGCTTTTCGGGCCCTATATGGATGACTTTCCGGCGGAGAAGCAATTATTGGAAAGCGCCGGGGCGGGTATAACTGTCAGGGATGGAATTGAGCTGCTTGAAAAGGCGGCCCACCTTCTTTCGAAACCAGATATACTTGAGTCTAAAGGGCGGGCCGGCAGGCAAGCCATATTTGCCAGCCGGGGCGCTTCCGGGAAATACGTCCGCATGATCCTGGAGAAGGTGAAAAACTGCGCAAGGCAGTAACAGCCCCGGAAAATGTGAAATGGGCTTTTTTGTTAACCTTCGGCCCTCTTCAGATATTCATTCCATTTGGCGTCAACCCAGGATTGCATCTGGTTGAGCTGCTCAATGCTCATTTTCTTGAACCTGCCCTGCTTTTCCACATAGCTTATGACCGGGAGGCGATTGCCCTTTTCAGCTATTGTTTTGCTTCTGCCGGTAAAGCGGAAACGGCCATTCTCCACCTCGAAAAGCACGGCAAGCCCGGTTTCAACGGCAAGCCTCCCGATTTTAACTGTATCCCGGGCGGATAAATCCATCCTGGAGGACAGGCCGTATATATGTGAATGTATCTGGTCCCTTTTATTTTCTTGGCCTTGACAAATTTGTCATAAAGATCAATCGGATAAGAAGGAGATGTGGTCGCAACATAAGCGATATCGTGCGCCTCCATTATTTTGATCAGGTCCTTCTTGTGCTGCTGTTTTGTCATGACCGGGGTTGTTGTTGTCAGGGCGCCCAAGGGTGTGGCGCTGGAGCGCTGAGTGCCCGTGTTCATATATCCTTCGTTGTCGTAGCAAACATAAATGAAATCGGTCCCTCTCTCCGCGGCCCCGCTCAAGGCCTGGATTCCCATATCGAAGGTGCCGCCGTCTCCCGCTATGGCAACAACGGTTGTATCGGACCTGTTCAAAGCATTGAGCCCGGCAACTATTCCAGATGCCGAAGCGGCAGTGCTGGCAAACGTGCAATTCAGAGCCGGGATAGTGACCGGAGTCAATGGGTATAGACCATGAAGCACGCAAAGACACGAGGCCGGCAGGGTTACAATTGTATTTTCCCGCAAAGCTTTCAATGCAAAACGATATGCAAGGGAAAGCCCGCAACCCTGGCAGGCCCGGCTCCCGGGCAATATGTATTCCTTTGAATTGATCTTGAATAAGTTTTCTGCAGTGTTCATGTTTACCCCGTAAAGCAATTAAGCCATTTTGGTTTGATATTGTATGGGTTTCTCTCAACGGAAGAAATGGATGTTTTTACCGCATCCACGATTTCCCTGGCTTTCACATCGCGCCCGCCCAGGCCGACTATGAAGTTGTCGAGAGCGGCCTTTATTCCCGATCCGTAAAAGGCCCCCTTGAGGTCAGAGCACAGGCCGCCCTCATATCCGTAACTTATACTTTTTTCCAGGACTATTATGTGATTGGCCCTTTCAAACGCCTTGATGGCGTCCGCCCTTGGGAAAGGCCTGTATACCCTGATGCCGATTACGCCGGCCTTTATACCTTCCTCTCTGAGCATATCAACGGCGACAGTCGCCTCGGAAGCTACGGAACCAAGACCTGTAATCACGACATCAGCATCGCCGGATTTGTAATCCCAAAGCATTCCGCCATGGTCGCGGCCAAATGCCTGGGCATACTCGGCACAGGCTTCTTTAATCACGGCGGGTGATTGTTCCAGCGCCGCTTGAAGTTTATATCTCATTTCCATGAAACCATCGCAGAGAACACCATTCGCGTTTTCCCGCCTTCCGGGGAAAAGGACGGAATTTATGGTCTTGGGATTTTCCGGGGAAAGTATGGAATGGGGCTTATATGGTGGAAGATACTTCTTCACCTCATCGGCTTCGGGTATTTCCACCGGCATCATCGTGTGCGACAGCACAAATCCATCATAGCATACCATGACCGGACCATAGACTTCCTCGGCTATCCGATAGGCCTGGATGACCGTGTCCAGTATCTCCTGATTATTCCGACAGTAAATCTGTATCCATCCGGTGTCCCTCTGGGAAAAAGAATCCTGCTGGTCGTTGAAAATAGACCACGGCGCGCCCACCCCCCTGTTTACACAGCACATCACGATTGGCAGGCGCGATCCTGCCGCCCAGTGCAGTTGTTCATGCATATACAACAGCCCATTGGCGCTTGTGGCCGTAAAGACCCTTGCGCCGACCGTTGAAGCCGAGATGCACACGGTCATTGCCGAGTGCTCGCCCTCCACCCGGACGTATTCCGCTTTCAATGCGCCCGATTCTACATACTGGGAGAGCAGTTCAGCCAATTGCGATTGGGGCGTTATCGGGTAGGCGGCGATGACCTGCACGCAGCTTAGCTTGGCGCCGATTGCAGCGGCCTGGTTCCCGGTGATAATGCTAACGCTGCTCATCTCACTTGTCCTCCCTTATCATGGCGATAGCTTTGGGAGGGCATTCTTCGGCGCATATACCGCAGCCCTTGCAGTATTCCATGTCGATTTCCACGGGAATGGAAGCCTTTACAACCCCTTCGGGGCAGTAAAGCCAGCACAGGAAACAGGCCGATTTTTTCTTGACGCAGGGAATGCATTTGCTTTGATCTATTACCGGCCGGGAACTGCGCCAGTCACCTGTTTTTCCGGCTTCACCGACAGCGGGGTCGCACATTGCAGATATGTTTTCGTCCTTTTTCATGGTCTCCTGTTTCGCTATGAGCGGGATATGGTTGAGTTGTAAGCATCACAAACAGCTGCAAAATTCGCATCCGCAATGTCCCTGGCCAGCTTCTTTTTGAGGACCTTCTCTATGTTATCCAGAGAAACAAGCCCGGTCGCCTTGGCAAATGCCCCCAGAAGAGGAGTGTTCACTACCGGCGAGCCACCCGTGATCAGGCGGTGTCTGAGAGCGATCCCGGCCGCATTGACGGAGGCAACCTTATGGCAGCCGTTTATCTCGACATTCTCGGGAAGAGCCGTATTAATGATGATCAGGCCGCCTTTTTTAACCTTTGAGGGTATATCGACTACATTGAACAGGCTTTCATCCATGACGATAGCGGTATCCGCCATTTCAATCTGGGAAAATGTCCTGATCGGCTCGCCTGCTATCCTTGTGGAAGCCGTAACCGGGGCCCCGCGCCGTTCCGGCCCGAACGTGGGAGCAGAAGTCACGCCCTTAAAGGATTGGAGGTACGCTGATTCGGCCAGTATCTGGGCCGCTATGACCACGCCCTGTCCTCCCCTTCCATGCCATACGATATCGTACATGTCTCTTCCCCTTGCGGATGTAATAAAAAAAGGGCCATGAGTTTTCCTACCCATGGCCCTTAGAAATTTTTTTAAAGAGATAAACTAATTCCTAAAAACTACGGGCAGGGGCCTCAGCAACCCCAGAAGAAGAGCGAGTAGCAACAAGCTTTTTAATAATTCTCTTCCTGACCCGTAAGTCATTAAAATTCCTTCAATTGAAACAGTGATGTTTCTAGGTACCCAATTATTCAAGAAAAGTCAAATAATATTTTCAACTTATATCAATTTGACTACTTTGGGGAGATTTGTTAAAGGGGACATACAAAATTTAAGGAGGGCAAAAATGGATCTTGGACTTAAAAACAGAGTGGCCTTGATAGCGGGCGGAAGCATGGGTCTGGGGCGGGCTGTAGCTCTCCAACTCGCCAGAGAGGGGGCCAAGATCGCAATAAGCGCCCTGGACGACCCAAATCTGCCAACTGCGGCTCAACTTATAAAGAAAGAGACGGGCGCGGAAGTCCTGGCTATTCCGGCAGATGTTACGGATTCGGACCAGGCCAGGAATTTTGTAACAAAATCGGCGGATCATTTCGGCACAGTGGATATTCTCGTGAACAATGCCGGCGGACCTCCATCCATGGGGTTCCTGGATATCGACGAGAAACTCTGGAGTTTTGGGTTCCGCCTGAACCTGCTGAGCACAATCACTATGACCAGGGAGGCTGTTCCCATAATGAAGGCTAAGAAGTGGGGACGAATCATAAATATGACTTCAATAGCTGTGAAACAGCCGATAGATGGTTTGATTTTATCAAATACGGTCCGTTCCGGCGTTATCGGGTTCGCAAAGTCCCTGTCAAACGAGCTTGCCCCTTTCAATATTACGGTAAACAGCGTTTGCCCAGGCTACACCCTTACTGACAGAGTCAGGAATCTGTCAAAGGTGCTGGCCGAAAAGGAGGGTACAAAGCCGGAAGAGATCATTAAAAGGTGGGAAGCCGAAATACCTATGAAACGCCTGGGGACACCCGAAGAGTTTGCGACCCTTGTTGCATATCTTGCTTCGGAAGGGGCGGCCTACATCACAGGCGCCGCAATCCAGATCGATGGAGGCTGGTACAAGGGAATAATGTAAAACTCGTTAATTAATACGAGTTCTCTTGTATGCGAGTGCATCGTTCAGATTCTGTTTAGCCAGCGAGTAGTGGGGATCTATGCGCAATGCTTCGCGGAAATGCAGGATGGCCTCATCTGTCTTACCCTGAAGGAGCAAAACGTTCCCAAAATTATTATGGGCTTTGGAGTAATCCGGTTTGAGTTTAAGCGCTCTTTCCAGGTGAACTGCGGCCTCGTTCAGGGCTCCTTTTTGAGCGTATATGATCCCTAGATTGTACCTCGCCTCGGGGGAGTCTCCTGTCGATTTTGTCGCGTTTCGGAAATAACCGACCGCCAACTCCATATTTCCACTCATAGCCGCAATAT
>CAZKYN010000048.1:0-16238 GCA_964556675.1 uncultured Syntrophaceae bacterium | reverse complement strand
GGCGCAATCGGGCACCCCGGCGTGAAGCCCGGCATCCTGGAAACCGGGGTCCTGCTGAAGCTTCGTTTCGCGCTGGACCTGTACATCAACCTGAGGCCGGTCGTCCTGTTCCCCGGCGTATATACCCCGCTGCGCGACAAAAAGCCCGAGGACATCGATTTCACCGTGGTCAGGGAAAATACCGAGGGCCTCTACGCGGGAAGCGGCGGTTTCCTGAAGAAAGGCAGTCCCGACGAGGTGGCGGTGCAGGAATCCGTCAACACCCGCAAAGGGGTGGAGCGCTGCATCCGCTTCGCCTTCAAATACTGCCAAAAGCTCAACCGGAGAAAGAAGCTTACCCTGTGCGGCAAGACCAACGTCCTGACCTTTGCGTTCGACTTGTGGCAGCGTGTTTTTGACGAATGCGCCCGGGATTATCCCGACGTCCGGACAGATTACGCCCACGTCGACGCTATCTGCATGTGGATGGTCAAGAACCCGGAATTCTTCGACGTGATCGTCACAGACAACATGTTCGGCGATATCATCACTGATCTGGGCGCCATGATCCAGGGCGGGATGGGTATTGCCGCGGGCGGCAACATCAACCCCGAAGGCACCTCGATGTTCGAGCCCATCGGCGGTTCGGCCCCGAAATACACGGGGCTCAACAAGATCAACCCCCTGGCCGCGATCTGCTCGGCGCAGATGATGCTGGAGCATCTCGGCGAAGACAATGCGGCTGCCCGAATCATCAATGCGGTGAAGAAAGCTTTGCAGAACGATATTAAAAGCCTCGACGCCGGCAAGATGGGGATGGGTACAAAGGAAATCGGCGACCTGGTCTCAAAGTACGTGAAGGGATAGATTAAACCTCCTCCGAAACCTGCAGGGGCATTTGTGCCATATGCCCCTGCATTCCATCCAATACGCACAGCAGAAGATGTTTTCAGGGCATTTTTCAGTGTTCCCCCGCACATCAAATATAATTGATTAACAATCCGATCTCTGCTAAACTTCCAAAATTATTGGAAGTCCAGCTACCGTGGCGAAAGTGTCTAATGATTCTTTCCATAAACAGCGACAATCCCCAGCTGAGACTCATCAAGAAAGCAGTCGAAGTTTTGAAAGAAGGGGGGATCATCGTCTACCCGACCGATACCGTGTACGGGATGGGATGCGACCTCTTTAATAAACAGGGAATCGAAAGAATTTACGAACTAAAAAGGAGAAACAAGAAAGAGCCGCTCAGTTTTATCTGTGCCGATCTTAAGGACATAAGCAATTATGCCCTTGTTTCCAATTACGCCTACAAGACAATGCGCCGGCTGCTGCCCGGCGCGTACACATTTGTACTGGAAGCATCCAGGCTGGTGCCGAAGATCCTCCTGACAAAAAGGAGGACGGTGGGGATCAGGGTACCGGACAATAAGATCTGCCTTTCTCTCGTCACCGAACTGGGGCACCCGCTGATCAACACGAGCGCCAAGCTCGAAGCGGACGAGGTTCTGAGCGATCCTTTCGAAATCGAAAGAAAATTCAAGAACAACGTTAACCTGGTAATCGACGGCGGAATCCTGGCCTCCGACCAGTCCAGCGTGATCAGCCTGATCGATGACGTGCCGCAGGTATTGAGGGTCGGCAAGGGCGACGTTGCGGATTTTCTTTAAACCGAAAAGGAAATCTATGAACAAAAAAAGAATGCTGATCAATGCCGTTGACCGCGAAGAGAAGCGCATGGCGATCGTCGCCGATTCGAAGCTCTCGGAATTCAACATCCAGATGAGCGCGAAAGAGCCAATCTCCGGAAACATATACAAGGGGATAGTCATGAAGGTGGAACGCGGGCTCCAAGCCGCGTTTGTCGATTACAGCGGCAAGAAAAACGGTTTCCTCCCCCTCCATGATGTCCACAGCGACTATTTCGAAAAGAAGGAGGAGGGAGAGGGCAATCACAAGCACAAGAGGCCCGGTCTGAAGATCGGCCAGCAGGTCCTAGTCCAGGTGCAAAGGGAGGAAAAGGACCGCAAGGGGGCGATGCTCACGACCCTTATCTCCCTGCCGGGGCGATACCTGGTCCTCATGCCCAACCGCCAGAATATAGGCGTCTCCCGCAAGATAGAAGACGAGACCGACCGCAAGCGGCTCAAGGACATGATCGATCAGATAAATAAGGACGAGAGCATGGGCCTGATCATCCGCACCGCCGGGATGAGCCGCAAGAAACAGGAGCTCTCGCGGGACTACCAGCAGCTCGTGAGGCTCTGGGAAACCATTCAGGCCAAAGCCGAATCCACGAAAGCGCCGGCGCTTATCTATCAGGAGAGCGATTTCGGCGTCAAATCCCTCCGGGATTATCTCAATCCGGACATCCACGAGATACTCGTCGACGACGTGGACACGTTGAAGAAGATGCGCGATTACATGAAGACCGTCGCGCCTCGCAACGTGAACATGATCAAGCTGTACAAGGAAAAGGTCCCCCTCTTCGATAAATTCAAACTGGAAGAGCAGATCAACGAGGTTTACCAGGAGCGAGTCAACCTCAAGTCCGGCGGTTACATAATCATCAGCCCCACGGAGGCCATGATCACCATCGACGTGAACTCGGGCCGCGCCTCCAATAAGAAGGATGTGGAGGAGACGGCGTTCCGGGCCAACCTGGAAGCCGCCGAAGAGATCGCGCGCCAGCTGCGGCTGCGGGACCTGGGCGGCCTCATAGTGATCGACTTCATCGATATGAAGGACAAGCGGCATAACAGCGAGTTGGAGAAGGCCTTCAAAAAGGCCCTTAGCTTCGACCGCGCCCGGATCCAGCTCTCCAAGATATCGAAATTCGGCATTATCGAGCTCTCGCGGCAGAAAAAACAGTCCACGATCCAGGAGATAAGTTTCAAGCCGTGCTCCCATTGCAAGGGCAGCGGCCTCATACCTTCCATCGAATACACGGCCCTGGGCCTTTTCCGGAAGATCAAATCGGAGATCGTCAAGGAGATCTACTCTTGCATAAGGGTAATCGCCTGCACGGAAGTTTCCGAGTACCTGCTTAACCAGAAGCGGACGGAGATCTCCGGTCTTGAAGAGGCGCATGAAACATCGGTTTATATCTGCAGCGATTCCGACCTGCACCTCGGGGAATCAAGGTTCGAGTTTGTAAAAAAAGAACTGGAGGCGCCCGCCCCCAAACCCCAGAAGAAGAAAGGCGCAGCGGCCCCTGCGGAGGCCGCGATCGAACTCCCGCCGGAAGCCGAAGGTGAGGAGGAGGCTGTTGAGGAAGGCGTAAAGGAAGAGATCCCGGCGGAAGCGGTCCTGTCTGCGGAAGAGCCTGCCCGCAAGAGGTCCCGCCGCCGACCGCGAAGGCGCAGGAGGAAAGGGTCTAAACCTGCGGAAGTCTCCTCTGGAGAAGAAGCTGCAGAAGTTGATCTGGAATTAGGCATGGATGCGGGTATTGAAGCGCAAGCGGGTCAGGAGCCTGCCGTTTCAGAACCAACCCAACAGAAAGAGAAAGAAGCGAAGCAGGAACCGGCTTTAATAATTCCGGCGGAACCTTCCAAAGCCGCCGAGCCGGAGAAGAAGAAAAAGCCGGAAAAGGCGGAACTGCCGTCAGTCATATCCAAGATATACGACCTGTTTTCGTAAAAAGCAAAATTCAGAAGTGTTGAAGGGGGGCAAAAATTTGCCCCCTTTTTTTATTGAAACTGGCCTGATCTAATCAATAGAGTTTGTTAAACTCTCGACGGCTTTTTCGAGACCGCCGACAACCATTGCCATTTTCATGAAATTCATCTTGTCCGGAAGATCCTGCGGACTGTGATAATGCGGGTACCTGAATCTGGCGGTATCCGTTACCATTATTGCAGGGTAACCCTGCCGCCAGAAGGACGAGTGATCGGATGAAACCACCCTGGGGACAATGGCCGGCAGCGCCATCCCGTCAAGGGGAAAATCGGAACCCTGCCGGAAGCTTTTCATTGCAGAGGCGAGCAACTCCCGGGAAGACATATTCGAGATAAAAGCGATGAAGTTCCCCCTCCGGCTTTTTTTGAAGCAATTGAGAGGGAAGGGATAGCGCTGCGAATTATCGGAATCCGAGTAATATCCGATAGTCTCGACCGAAATCATACCGGCAATATGTTCCCCCTTCTTCCGGCACTTCCGTGCATAAACCAGGCTGCCCATATTTTTCGACCAGAAGAACGGCGGCTCTTCGTTGGCAAATGCGACAAACCGGACCGTGCAGGCGGGCTGTTTCTCTGAAAAGACACGAGCCATTTCGATCAGGGCGGCGACTCCCGAAGCGTTGTCGTTGGCGCCCGGCGTCCCAACTGCCGAATCGTAATGGGCGCCGATCACGATTATCTTTTCCGGCCGGACCGCTCCCCTGATCTCGGCCTCAATGTTGTAAAAGCTTTTCCCTTTTATCTGAAATGCCTGGCGGGAAACGCGGACGTTTTCTTTCGCAAAACCCTTTTCGATGTAGGCCGCAGCATCGTCAAGCCGGGCCTTGTTGCGGGAATTTCGCTCTCCTATTTTCACCGAAAGCGCTTCAACATCGGTCCTCAGGCTTTTAGAAATAAAATCATATTCACGGCCCTGTCCCGCCGCGCTGCAGGCGCTGCCGGCAAAAAGTGAAAGGGTCAAAATGCCGGAAACCACGCCTGCCAGGAACATATTATTCATACCCATCGCCTCCGATACTTTTACTGAACAAGATTACAATACGCATGCCAGGGCCCCTGGATGGAAATATCCCTTAAAAACTAACAACTGGCCGGCGAGAAGACATAGCGAACAAACATTTATGTTGACACAAAATGCACGAGCCATATACATTTTCTGCTATGGAACCGGCGAGGCTTGACGCTTCCGAAAAAGATTTCTTTCGGTTGATTTCCCGAGCGGCCTTCTCCAACCCATTCGGGGAGGAGCGCGGCGAGCTGGACGGCGCGATCACAGGCGAGAGGGACGGGACCGCCCCGGGGGTATTGGAAAAGATTTCCCGCGAGCTCGACCAGAGGGTCCGAAAACTCGAAAAATCCAACCGGGCCTCGATAAGGCCGTTTTCCGGAAAAGACCGGGAATTGTGTGCAACGGCCTTCCTGTTCCAGGCATTTCATATCCACACGGAAAATTTCGACAAGCTAATCCGCGAGCAGATCGCCGCCGGCGATGTCTCCTGCCGCGTCCCGTTCGCGGCAGAAGCCGTCTCCCTGATTATAAGGAGGGGGTTCAGCGAAGAGGATGCCCTCCGTTATTTCGCTTTCTTCTTTCAGCTCAGGCGCGCTTTCTATTTCATCCGGGACAGCCTGGCCGGCAGCTGCCCGTGCATCAGGCGGCTGCGGGAAAAACTCTGGAACAATATTTTCACATCAAACATGCAATGGTACGAAAACCTGCTATGGAACCGAATGGAGGACTTTTCCACCTTACTGCTCGGTGAAACCGGGACCGGCAAGGGGGCGTCCGCCGTCTCCATCGGGCGCTCGGGATACATACCGTTCGACGGCAAGGCGCAAAGGTTCAAGGAAAGTTTTATGAAGACATTCATCTCCCTGAACCTTTCTCAGTATCCCGAAACGCTGATCGAGTCGGAACTGTTCGGCCACCGCAAGGGCGCTTTCACGGGCGCCATCGACAGGCACGAAGGGATATTTTCCCGGTGCAGCCCGTATGGCGCCATATTCCTGGACGAAATCGGAGAGATATCGATCCCGGTCCAGATAAAGCTCCTGCAGGTATTGCAGGACCGCAGTTTTTCGCCCGTCGGCGGCCACGAGAGGGCGCGTTTCGAGGGCAGGGTGATCGCCGCCACCAACCAGTCCATTGATGAGCTGCGCGAGAAGAAGTTGTTCCGAGATGATTTTTATTACCGGCTGTGTTCGGATGTGATCGTCGTGCCTCCCCTGCGCCAGCGGATTGCCGAGAACCCGGAAGAGCTCGACACCCTCCTCGACCATACGCTGCTGCGCATGACAGGGATGCCTTCCCCTGAACTGCGGGATTTTGTCGGGAGCGCAATCCGGAAGAACGTCCCTGCGGATTATGCCTGGCCCGGAAATGTCCGGGAATTGGAGCAGGCGGTGCGCAGGGTCCTGCTTACAGGCAGATATTCGGCAGAGACGGCAGCGCACGGGGATGACCTCAGGACGAATATTGTCCGCGGGATACACGGGCACGCCTATGAGGCGGACGGACTGCTCGCGGATTACTGCACGTTTCTGTACCGGTCCTTCGGCTCGTATGAAGAGGTCGCCCGGCGCCTTAAACTGGACCGCCGCACCGTCAAGAAATATATCCTTTCCCGGCAGCCGGCCGGAATACCTTAGAGTCCTGTCGTACAAAAAAAGTATATCCCCGCCCCCTGTTCATTTGCACCATGGATTTTTTTTAAAAGATTCCAATATGTTATGAAAATCGGATTTCCGGCGCCCTCCTGGCACTGAAATTGATAATAAGCAGTCCAAAACATCAGGGGGGCTGAAATGACAGGCACCGATTATTTCGTTAAAGTTGCGTCCCGTCCGCCATTGAATAAGGTCCATCCGCAGGTCGGGGCTTTCTTCAGGGACTATCTGAAAAATGAAAAGGCCGTCGAGTTTGAAGGCAGGCTCGTCCTGAATACGCATTTCCCACCGTTCCCCGGCCGGGCCTTCGACCGGATGGCGGAGCAGATGATTGAATCCCCGAAGGAGCGCCGCCTTTTCTCCGTGACCCTGGCTGTGACGAACCGGTGCCCACTGAAATGCGGCCATTGCTACAACGCGGGGCGCATTCAGGCCGATGTTCCCCTTATGGACTGGCGCAGGCTCGCCGCCCGCCTCCAAGAACTCGGGACCGTAATGGTAACGCTGACCGGGGGAGAGCCCCTGCTGAGAGATGATATTGTGAAAATCGTGCGGGGCTTCGACGACCGCTCCTGCGTGAACCTGGGCACCACGGGCTGGGGCCTAACGGACACGCTTGCCGGACAATTGAAAAACGCCGGGCTGTTCGCGGTCGGGATCAGTCTCGACAGCATCGACGAATACGAACATGACCGCCGCCGCATGAAAAAGGGCTCGTTCCGCGCCGCCCTGCAGGCTGTTGAAAGTGCGGCCGCGGCAGGCCTCTATCCTTATTTTGTTAAAATGGCCGACCGGGAGTTCCTCAGACCCGAAACTTTTTGGAGATATCTGGAGTTTGCTCGCAACGCGGGGGCCCGCGAAGTCCACCTGCTGGAACCCTGCGCCGTGGGCCGCCTGGCGGGTGATGAGGGGATCACATTGAAGACGGCTGAAAGGGAAAGGATCAAGGACTTTCAAAAACAGGCAGCCGCGCGCGAGGATCTGCCGGTGGTTTCGACGTTCACCTACCTGGAGAGCGAAGGCGCTTTCGGGTGCGGCGCCGGGATCACCCACCTGTACGTGGACGGCAGCGGGGAAGTCTCCCCGTGCAACCTGGTCCCGCTGTCGTTCGGAAATATCCTGGAGAGAGATATTGACGAGATCCTTGCGGCAATGGCTGAATACTTCGAAACGCCGCGGGCGAGTTGCGTCGGCAACATCGTTAGCCGGCAGACCTGGGGATTGCACCTGCCGACGCCGCCCGAGGTTACACGGAAAATTTGCGATACTTATCTGCCGAAGGACACCAGGCTGCCCGCTTTTTTCCGCATCCGGTCGGAAGCTGTCAAAAGCGCCGGCACGCACGAACTCGCCCGGACATACGATTCCGTGCAAACGGATTATGACGATTTCTGGGTAGTGGAGGCGGGCGGCCCCGTCCGGGAACTTGCGGCACGCATGCAGCTCGAAGGCGGCGAGAAGATTTTCGAAGCGGGATGCGGAACGGGTTTGGGCACGGAGATGCTCGCCGGCAAGCTCCGCAAGGGCGGCCGCATGATCGCGGTCGATATTTCGGAGGGCATGCAGGAGAAGGCCAGGAAGCGCCTTGCCGCTAAGGGGCTGCATAATGTCGAGTATGTCCTGGGAGACGCGCTGAAGACCCTGGAAAAAGAGACTGCGCTCGACGCGGTCTTCGCTTCCTGGGTCCTCGGCTACATCCCCGTTGACGATTTCCTGGCGGCTGCGGCGCGGGCGCTGAAAAAGCGCGGGAAACTCGGCATCATCGTCCACCGGGAAAACAGTCCCGAGCGGGAGATCGGCATTTTCTCGCGACTCGTCGCGGAGGACCCGTCGGTCATGGGCTACAAGGTGGCATTCGATTTCCCCGCGGGCGCTGCCTCCCTCGAGCGCTCGCTGCGCGCTGCGGGACTGGAGCCGGCATCGTTATGGGAGGGAAGTGTTGTGTTCCACTACGGCAGTGCGGAAGAGATATTGGACCACCTCCTGAAATCCGGGGCAGGAACGGTGTTCTATGAAGCTGTCGAGCCCGGAAAAAGAGAAGCGCTGCGGGAAAGATTTTTGCAAGAGCTCCGCCGTCTTAACACATCGGAAGTATTCGAGGTCAGGCATGATTACGTGGGCTGTATAGCGCTCAAGGAATAACAGCCAATATGAATTATTATTTTCAGCGGCTGCAGCTCATTGTAAACTCTTACCCAGGGCAAGATTTGATCTGATCAGGTTTGCCTTCATTTAAGCTCTCGTCAGTTGCCGGTATTTGATCCGGTGGGGCTGGGAGGCAGCCGCGCCCAGGCGCGCCTTCATGTCCGCCTCGTATTCCGTGTAGTTGCCGTCGAACCAGACGACGCGGCTGTCGCCTTCGAACGCAAGGATGTGAGTGGCAATGCGGTCCAGGAACCAGCGGTCGTGGCTGATCACCAGGACGCAGCCCCCGAAGTTCTCCAGGGCCTCTTCGAGGGCGCGCATGGTATTTACGTCAAGGTCGTTGGTCGGCTCGTCGAGCAGCAGGACGTTGGCGCCTTCCTTAAGCATCCGGGCGAGGTGCACGCGGTTGCGCTCGCCGCCGGACATGTTCCCGACTTTCTTCTGCTGGTCGGAGCCCGAGAAATTGAATTTCGCCACATAGGCCCGGGAGTTGACTTCCCTGTCGCCAAGCCTGATCACATCATGCCCTTCCGAGATCACTTCCCAGATGGACCTGTCCGGGTCGAGCACGTCCCGGCTCTGGTCCACGTAGGCAAGCTTCACGGTCTCACCGATCTTAATAGTCCCTGAATCCGGTTTTTCCTGGCCGGTGATCATCCGGAATAGCGTGGTTTTTCCCGCACCGTTCGGCCCGACGATGCCGACGATGGCCCCCGGGGGCACGGCAAAGGACATCCCTTCGATTAGAAGGTTATCTCCATAAGCTTTGCTGAGGCCCTCTGTTTCAATAACGGTCCTGCCCAGGCGCGGTCCGGGGGGAATATAAATCTCAAGCTCCTTCTCCCGCTTTTCCCCTTCCTGTCCCAGGAGCGCCTCGTAAGAGTTTATGCGCGCTTTGGATTTTGCATGCCTCCCCTTCGGCGACATCCGGATCCATTCCAGTTCGCGCTGCAGCGTTTTCTGCCGCTGGCTCTCGCTCTTCTCCTCCAGGCGCAGGCGGTTTTGCTTCTGCTCAAGCCACGAAGAATAATTCCCTTTCCATGGAATGCCTTCGCCCATATCCAGTTCCAAGATCCAGCCCGCGACGTTGTCGAGGAAATATCGGTCGTGCGTTACTGCAATGACCGTACCCTCGTAGCGCTGGAGGTGGCTCTCCAGCCAGGCAACCGATTCGGCGTCGAGATGGTTGGTGGGCTCGTCCAAAAGCAGGATATCGGGTTTTTTCAGCAACAGGCGGCACAGAGCGACGCGTCTCCTCTCCCCTCCGGAGAGCACCTCAACCCTGGTATCTCCGGGCGGGCAGCGCAGGGCGTCCATAGCCATGTCGAGACGCGATTCCAGGTCCCAGGCGTCGAGGGCATCCAGCCTTTCCTGCACTTTTCCCTGCCGCTCCAATAGTTTGTTCATCTCGTCATCCGACATGGGCTCGGCGAACTTTTCATTGATGGCGTTAAATTCATTGAGGAGGTTGACGACATCGCCCGCGCCTTCCTCAACGATCTCCCGAACTGTTTTCGCGTTGTCCAGGACAGGCTCCTGCTCGAGATAGCCGACGCTATAACCCGGGGAGAGGATCGTCTTGCCGTTGAACCGGTCGTCGACGCCGGCCATGATTTTCAGAAGGGTGCTTTTCCCCGATCCGTTCAGGCCCAGGACGCCGATCTTCGCGCCGTAGAAATACGAAAGCGAGATGTTCTTGATGACCTGCCGCTTGTCGTAAGACTTGCTGATCCCCACCATTGTGTAGATTACTTTGTTACCTTCAGAAGACATGCTTTTCTCCCCGGGCGCGAGGCGCGCTGATTTTCAGTCAAGATTTGAGAGGGTATTCTACTATACGGTTACGCCTGGAAAAAGGATTTCCTCCAGGGTTACCGGAGGAAATCCAAGATTATCAATATCAGGTTTTGCTATTTCCCTTTGCCGAGCTCTATCGATCTCAGGGTTGCGGCTTCCACTGCTTCCATAAGGGCCGCCCTCAGGCCGCCTTCCTCAAGGGCCTGGATGCCGGCGATTGTTGTCCCGCCTGGCGATGTGACCATGTCGCGCAGTTCCATGGGATGCTTGCCACTCTCCATGGCGAGTTTGGCCGAGCCCAGCATCGTCTGGGCGGCGAGCTTATAGGCGATGTCCCGGGGCAATCCCATCAGGACGCCTCCCTTTGCCAGGGAGTCTACTATAATGAAGAAGTATGCCGGCCCGCTGCCGCTTAGCCCAGTGACTGCATCGATCAGGTCTTCCTTTACGTTCACGGTTATCCCGATGGAATCGAAAATGCTCGTGGCAACCGCAAGGTCTTCGGCGCTTGCCCCCTCGCCGGGGGCGAGGGCGGTCGCACCGGCGCCAACGAGGGCCGGCGTGTTCGGCATGACGCGCACGATCCTGAGTTTCTTGCCCAGGCACTTTTCAATGAAACTGATGGGGATGCCCGCAGCAATAGAAATAATCAGCTTCTTCCTGTCGAAGAGTTCTTTCATGCCGGCGAGCGCCTCGCCCATGCTCTGGGGCTTTACCGCCAGGATGACAATATCGGCGCTCTTCACGGCTGCCTTGTTGTCGGCAGTCACATTGACCTGATACTTGCCTTTCAGGAAATCGAGCCTCTCTTTCACGATATCCGCCACGGTTACTTGTGAAGGCGCTACAGGCATGTTACCCACGATGCCGCCCGCGATCACTTCCCCCATTTTGCCGCCTCCGATAATGGCGATCTTTTTCCCCTTGAGCATTTTAACCTCCCTTATTACAGGAACTTTGCCTCTTTTTTCTATTTCGTAAGGGCCCGCCATGTCAATTTAAAACTGTTATTTTTAAAAAAACGGGTGGGTTTTAAACCAGAGATATATACAATTATTTGAGACAGGAGCATCTCAGACCTGCCCGGGAATGTTCAAAAAGTCTAATAAATCTTGACTTTTCCCACCCCAGACATTATTTTCGGGTCACTTCAGCAGATTCAGGAGCTGACATGTTTGTGCTTGGAAATTTCATTGAAGGCGTGGCCAAAGTCCTCGATATGGTCCTGACGATCTATATATGGATCATCGTCATAAGAGCCCTTATTTCCTGGGTAAACCCGGATCCCTATAATCCCATTGTCCAATTCCTTTACCGCGCGACCGAGCCGGTCTTAAGGCCTGTCCGCCGATGGCTCCCCTTCCGGAACATCGGGATAGACTTTTCCCCGGTGATAGTCATTGCCGCGATAATTTTTATCCAGACGTTCGTGGTGCAAAGTCTTATTCAGATGGCCTTTCGCCTGAAAACCTGAAATGCTGCGCATTAGAGAAACCGAGAAAGGTGCGGTCCTGGAAATCAGACTTCTGCCGCGTTCCTCCCGGTGTGAAATCGCCGGACTCCAGGACGGGGCGCTCAAGATAAAGATCACCGCGCCGCCCGTGGAAGGCAAAGCTAACGAGGAATGCATCCGTTTCATTTCCGGTATTCTGAAGATCAGAAAATCCGCTTTAACGATCATTGCCGGCGAAAAATCAAAAAACAAAACAATACTCGTGACCGGGATGACAGCACAGGTGATTGAAAAGATAATACGCTCCCACATGGATTAATAAGCATCCCACGCCGGCGCAGGATTAAGGCGGGTGTTCATAGGGACTAACTCTCCCCGGCCCTCTCCCGCGAGGGGCGACCAGGATCAGGGTACAGAAAAATTTATTTACATGGAAGCAAAGCTGAGCTCTGAAAACGCAAAGGTGGCGAGGGCTGCGGGGGTGGTGGGGATCTCCACCATGTTGAGCCGCATCTTCGGCTTCATCAGGGACATGGTGGTGGCCCGGTATTTCGGGGCAGGCATGGTGACCGACGCCTTCTTCGTCGCCTTCCGGATTCCCAACCTCCTGAGGCGCCTGCTTGCGGAAGGTTCGCTGACAGTTTCCTTCGTGCCGGTCTTCACGGAATACCTGAAGGTCAAATCGCGCGAAGAGGCACTGGAACTCGCCAACGTGGCATTCACGGTCCTTTCGATTGTCCTTGTAATTGTATCACTGGCCGGAGTGCTTTTATCCCCTTACATAGTGGCCCTCATGGCCCCGGGGTTTATGAAGCAGCCGGATAAACTTGCCCTCACCATCCTGCTCACTCAGATAATGTTCCCGTACATATTTTTTATTTCCCTGGTGGCGCTGTGCATGGGCATTCTCAATTCGCTGAGACATTTCGCCGCCCCGGCGCTTTCGCCCGTTGTCCTAAACCTGGCCATGATCGGGGCAGCGCTGTTTCTGAGAGATTTTTTTCAGGAGCCCATCCTGGCACTTGCCATCGGCGTCATGGTCGGGGGACTGCTGCAGCTCGGCATGCAGGTGCCTGCCCTGCTGAGCAAGGGCGTCCGGCTCAAACCCGACTTCCAGTTCCGCCATCCCGGCGTGAAGAGGATCGGCATCCTGATGATCCCCGCCGCGTTCGGGGCGGCCGTTTACCAGATAAACATTTTTATCAGCACACTCATCGCTTCATTCCTGCCCGGAGCCGTTTCCTTTCTCTACTACGCCGACCGCGTCGTGGAACTCCCTCTCGGCGTATTTGCAATCGCCATCGGAACCGCCTCCCTGCCGAGCCTCTCGGACCAGGTCTCCCGCGGCAAGTTCGACGAAATGAAAGATACCTTGTCGTTTTCGCTGAGACTGATCCTGTTCATCGCCATACCGGCCTCGATTGCGTTGATTGCCCTGCGGGAGCCCATCATTTCCGTCCTGTTCCAGAGGGGCGCTTTCGACAGCAATTCAACAGTACTGACGGCCCAGGCCCTGCTTTGCTACAGCCTGGGGCTCTGGGCGTTTTCTGCCATCAGGGTCGTCATCTCGGGTTTTTATGCCATGCAGGACACGAAGACCCCCGTCCAGGTCGGCGTCGCCGCGCTGATCATCAATACGCTCTTCAGCGTGGCTCTCATGTTTCCGCTGAAGCACGGCGGGCTGGCGCTCGCTACTTCGATCGCCACGGCGTTCAATGTTATAACTCTCTACATCATCCTCAAGAAAAGGATCGGAGGCTTTCTGAAAGACGGTTTCCTCGATTCCGTAAAGCGCATCTTTTTTGCCTCGATGGCAATGTGGGGATCATTTTTACTCATTGAACTGGCATTCCCCTGGAGCAACAACGCTTCACAATACTATAAGGCCGTCCTGCTCAGCGGGCTTATCGCCATCGGGCTGGGCGTATTTTTAATCTCGTCGCTTCTCCTGAAAAGCCGGGAGATGCACTTCCTGTGGGGTATCGTGAAAAGGCGTCTGAGAAGATAATGAAGGATTACTACGCGACACTGGGAATTGGGAAGGACGCCCAGGAGGATGACATCAAGAAGGCTTACCGGAGGCTCGCGCTCAAGTACCACCCGGACCGCAACCCCGGCGATAAATCGTCAGAGGAAAAGTTCAAGGAGATCGCCGAAGCTTATGCGGTCCTGATCGACCGCTCAAAGCGGGCCGAGTATGACATGTACGGGGCCGATGCCGGCCGCAACGGCTTTTCGCGCTACAGCCGCGAGGACATTTTCCGCGACGTCTTCAGCAACCCGGCTATGGCCGACATCTTCCGGGACCTGGAAAACGAGTTTCGCAAATCCGGGTACCGGTCGGGAGAGAACTTTTTTAACGACATGTTCTTCAGCGGCCAGGGCGTTTTCTATGGACGGGTGTTCTTCAGCGGGCCGGGCGGGACCCGCGTCTACTCGTTCGGGAACCGGGGAGGGCCCCGGGAGTATCCAGCGGAAGGTTTCGAACCCAGGCAGGCCGTGGTGTATCCCGCTGTCCGGGAGAGCGGCCTGAAAAAGCTTGGAAAATCACTGCTGAATTCGCTGAAAGGGCTCCTTTCGCCGTCTTCCGCCAGGGACCTGAATCTCTCGTTGGTGATCTCTCCCGAGGAAGCCGGAATCGGGCGCGAGGTCATGTTCACATATAAACGGGGGGACAGGGAAGAGCCGGTCCGCCTCAAAATACCGGAGGGCATCGCGGACGGGACAAAACTGCGGCTGCAGGGTATGGGGCTCGAAGACCCCGCGGGAGGTCCTTCCGGTGACCTGTTCCTGGAGGTAAGAATCAGGTAAAAACCGCAGTTGCGCGCTTTGCAATCGGGGCTGATTCGTGGTACCTTGTCTCGATAAAAAAATTGACTAACAAAATCCAAAGTGGTACTGAAAACCGCCTTTTTTAAAGGGAAATCAGGCACATCGCCCCAAATAGAAACGAGGTATTCCCCTTCACCTCTAAAATCCTCTCAGGGGAGAGGAAGATCGAGGTACAAAAGGAATTAACTAAAGGACACACCCATGCTGGATATAAAATTTCTCAGGGATAACATAGACCTTGTCAGGCGCAAGATGCTCGAGAGAGGGCAGGAACTGGACCTGGGCGAATTTGTCCGCCTCGATCAGAAGAGGAGGGATATACTCCTAGAGGTGGAAGGCCTCAGGGGCGAGCGCAATCGCGTTTCCAAGGAGATCGGCAAAAAGAAGGGCCAAAAGCAGGATGCTTCGGAGGAGATAACACGCATGGGCGAGGTCTCGAGCCGCATCAAGGAGCTTGATGAAGAGCTCAAGACCACGGAAGAGACTCTCAGGAAAATCGTTATGATAATCCCTAACATTCCGCACGAATCGGTAGTCTACGGGACTGGCTCGGAGGACAACCCCGTCGTGAGGATGTGGGGGGAGAAGCCGAAAATGGACTTCGTCCCCAAGCCGCATTGGGAAATCGGCGAGGAACTCGGAATCCTGGACTTCGCCCGCGGGGCAAAGATCACGGGCGCCCGCTTCACGCTCTACAAAGGCGCCGGCGCGCACCTCGAGCGGGCCATCATCAATTTCATGCTCGACCTGCACACCACCAGCCATGGTTACACCGAAGTGCTGACCCCATTCATGGTAAATGCGACCAGCATGACGGGAACGGGACAGCTCCCGAAATTCGCCGAGGACCTCTTTAAAATAGAAGGGATGGAATATTACCTGATCCCCACGGCCGAGGTGCCGGTCACAAATATCTACCAGGACGAGATACTCAACGAAAAAGAACTCCCGGTCTATTTTGTGGCCTATTCACCCTGCTTCCGGGCCGAGGCGGGCTCGTACGGCAAGGACACCCGGGGCCTGATCCGGCAGCACCAGTTCAACAAGGTTGAACTTGTTAAATTCTCACCGCCGGAGACTTCGTATGGCGAGTTGGAGAAGCTGACCCTGAACGCGGAAGAGGTCCTCAAGAGGCTCGGGATTCACTACCGGACAGTGAGCCTCTGTACGGGCGACCTCGGATTTTCTTCCGCGAAGACCTACGACCTGGAAGCATGGCTGCCGGGCCAGGACACTTACAGGGAAATATCCTCGTGCAGCAATTTTGAAGACTTTCAGGCCCGCAGGGCGGGAATCAGGTTCCGCCGCGAAAATGGAAAAGTCGATTTCGTCCATACACTGAACGGGTCCGGGCTGGCTGTCGGCCGCACCCTCGTCGCCGTGCTCGAGAACTACCAGCAGAAGGACGGGAGCGTCGTCATCCCCGAAGCGTTGCGTCCGTACATGAAAGGGATTGACAGAATTACAGCTGCGGGATAGATTTTCCGTTCAAAGCGGAGGGATGGCCGAGTGGTCTATGGCGGCGGTCTTGAAAACCGCAGGCCGAAAGGCTCGCGGGTTCGAATCCTGCTCCCTCCGCCAGTTCTATTCAGTTCAAAATGCGCAGCCCTGAAAAGGGCCGGCGCGAAAAAGTCGCGGAGAGATGGCTGAGTGGCCGAAAGCGATCGCCTGCTAAGCGATTGTACGCC
>CAZKYN010000047.1:0-16256 GCA_964556675.1 uncultured Syntrophaceae bacterium | reverse complement strand
TGGTGGATTTTGCGATGTCAATCCCAGGAGCAAAACGAGTTGGCATAATCAGGCATACCGACGAGTGGGCATCGGCTATTTACAAGCCAATGATTAAATACATGAAAACAAAATATAATATATCGCCAGTATGTGATGTTGTCACCGAACGCGGTGTAGCTGATGTGACACCACAGGTTCTCAAACTGAAAAATGCCCAGGTCGATGTGGTGCTCACTCCTATCTATGTTGCAGAGACAACAGCATTCCTGCGAGATGCTTACAAGTTGGGACTTGATGTTCCGATTGTCGGGGCATCGGCAACGACGTGTGCTGACCAATATGAAAGCTTGAAAAACCTTGCGCCTCTAAAAAAGTTTTTCTCCCCCAGCTGGACCAAATATCCATTAAACCATCCCAAGGTCAAATATTATGAAACATTGCTCCACAAGTATTTCCCTGACAGGAAGTTTGATGGGCTTACAATATGCACTGTCGAAGGCGTAAATCTGGTTTTGGATGCCTTGCAGAAGTGTGGCAGAGATTTGACTCAGGAAAAATTTATCAACATTCTTGAGACGAACTATACAAACTGGCAGCATAAAAATTACATATGGGCGACTCCGATAAGGTTCTCAAAAACGAACCATCAGGGTATGCAGGCTATGATCATGTCGACCTTTGCAAAAGGAAAATTTGAACTTGTAAAAACATATTCTGACTACCAAAAATTAATGAAAAAATAGTTGATGATGACGGGACGAGGGAGCGATTCTTGAATTTCACCCTGTGACATAAACGAATCCTCCCCGCACCCTCAATTCCCAATGAAATAGATGATCATGAGATGCGAGAGTACAACGTCTTCTGTTTTCCAGTGATCAGTTACACGTAAAAGGAGAGTTCACTTTGTTAACACAAATCATCATTTCTGGACTCATTGTGGGAAGTTGCTATGCCGTTGTATCTGTGGGAATGACAGTGCTCATCCAGGCGACGACGGTGCTCAATTTTGCACATGGTGAATGTGTCATGATCGGGGCATTCATATTCCTGACGCTGATCACGACTGCAGGACTCAGCTATCCGGTTGCAATCCTTGCAACCATCATCATGTGCATGATGATTGGTGCATTAATGGACCGTGTTGTATTTAAGCACATAATTCATGCTCCACACGTCAATATCGTTCTTGCGACCTGCGGGTTTCTTTATGTCTTCAAAGGTTTGGCGAGAATCATCTGGACTTCGGAGCAGCAATTTCCGCCACCTCTGATGGATGTCGATCCGATCACAATAGCCGGAGCAATTCTTTCCCCTCAGGATATAGGTATTTTGGTCGTGGTCTGCATATTAACGGTATTCTTTGTTTGGATGTTTTTCTTTACCGACATGGGCCTGAAAATGAGGGCGGCTTCCCAGAGTTTGAAAGGCGCCTCCTTAATCGGGATTAATACGAATTTGTTTTATACAATGATCTGGGCGGGCAGCGTAGGCGCCGGCGGCATTGCCGGTATTCTCCTTGGACCAATCTATTCAGTTTCACCCGATATGGGTGAATCATTCCTTCTTCGCGCATTTGCAGCCATGACATTGGGGGGATTCGGAAATATAGGAGGAGCGGCTATTGGAGGACTTTTAATGGGGACTCTGGAAAACATTGTTGGTTTCTACATCTGGACGCCCCTGAAAGAAATAGTTGCCTATGTGATCATTGTTCTCGTCCTGGTCTTCAGGCCCACAGGACTCTTTGGACTGAAAAAGTTTTAACTAGACCCAAATGGAGACAAGCAAAAAGATGAAGAAACCTATATTACTGGTCGGCATTTTTATACTACTGCTGCTGCTTCCTCTGATCACAAACAGCTTTTATCAATATAAAATTAATGTGATCCTTGTAAATTTATTAGTCTGTTTAGGGTTCGCGATCCTTTTGGGCTATTCGGGGCAGGTTGCGTTCGCCAGCGCCGGATTTATGGGAATCGGTGCATACACTGTCGGCTTAACAATGGTCCACTTTGGAATTTCCTATTGGTTGGCTCTAATCCTGGCTTTCTTTATCAGCATCGGATTTGCAGTATTTCTTGGATTCATCGGATTACGTTTGAGCAAATATTATTTAGCTATCGCAACCCTGGCATTTACTTTCGTGATGCGTTTCTTATATGTGAATGGAGGGGAAATAACGTTTGGTCCTTCCGGTTTCAATGTCCCCCAGCCTGAGTTGTTTGACTTTGCTTTCGATTCGGACTGGCGCCTTTATTATATCGTGATGATTGTCGTCTTTGCCATGTTCATCATAATAAAAAATCTTATTCAGTCTAAAATAGGCAGGGCATTCATGGCGATTCGCGAAAATGAAGCTGCAGCTTCGGCCGCCTCGATCAACGTAAAACAGTATAAAATGCTGGCATTCATTATAGCGGGCGCCGTCGGTGGGCTTGCCGGCGGATTGTATTGTCCGGTTCTGGGTCGAATCACACCATCTGAATTTGGAATGGAATCGATCCTTTTACATTTCTTGATAGTTGTTTTAGGGGGTTTGGGAAGTATCGTCGGTTTAATAATAAGCTGCATAACGATAACGGTTCTGCCGGATTTATTGAGATCCTGGATAAGTCTGCAAGAGCTCATATATGGCGGATTTATCGTCCTGGTTATTCTCTTCGAGCCTGAAGGAATATACGGCTTATTGAAGAGATTCAGTCGAGGTAAATTGAGGGAGAAATTTTATGGGGATGTCTAATAAAGATGAACTTGGGAATGCCTTGTTTTCGGCAGACGGAGTTGTCGTTAAATTCGGGGGCCTTACAGCCTTAAACAATGTGAATATGCAGGTCGGTGAGCAGGAAATCAGAGGGCTTATAGGACCCAATGGCGCCGGTAAGTCAACCTTTTTCAATGCCATAACAGATTTCATCAAAACACAGGCCGGCAACGTTCACTTCAAAGGAGATAAAATTTCAGGATTGGGATCGCATCAAATTGCAAGTCGAGGAATTATCCGCACCTTTCAAAAAAGAGGCATTTTCCCGGAGATGACCGCTTTGGAGAATGTGTTGGTCGGATCCCACCGCCTTATGAGCGGGATTGGAATGCTGCAAATCGCGCTGAGGCTGAAGAAATTCAGGTCCCAGGAAAAAGAAGCCGTCCAGCAAGCCATGGAAACTCTTGAATCTGTTGGTTTGCATGGGGTCTCCAATCAGCTCGCCAAGGATTTGTCATTCGGCCAGCAAACGCTTGTTGAAGTGGCGCGCGCTTTAATAGCAAAACCCAAGTTGCTGCTGTTGGATGAACCCGCGGCAGGTTTAAGTCATAGTGAGAGAGACCATTTGGGGAAAATACTTCGAATGCTCGTCACTCAACAGGGAATGTCATTGATTTTGTCGGATCATATAATGGATTTCCTTCTTGATGTATGTGAAAAAATAACAGTTCTTAATTTTGGAGAAGTAATCGCCGATGGGAGCACAGATGAAATTCGCCGTAATCCCGTTGTCCTTGAAGCTTATATGGGAGCGAGTTGATGCCCTTATATGAACTTGGATGCGCAATTAAGTTGTCAGGAAATTCGGTTTTCAGGCGCAAACACAAAAGGTTTTCAAGCGAGGAATGCCTTATTAATTATTCCTCATACAGGTATTCGTACTTAAATTCTTTCTAGACTCAGGGTGGAATGGCAAAATGCTTTCATTAAAGGGTGTCGACGTAAGTTATGGGAAGACAAAAGCGGTCAGCAATGTAAGCCTGCAAGTGGAGCATGGCCAAATAGTAACGCTATTGGGCGCGAATGGCGCGGGAAAGACCACAATCATAAATGCCATAAGCGGAATGATACCTCTTACGAACGGTGAAATCATTTTTGAAGGCGAATCACTAAAAGGAAAAAAACCTCATCAAATAGTAAAGAAAGGAATCATTCAGGTATCACAGGAAAGAGATCTGTTCACCGAATTGAGCGTTTTTGAAAATTTGAAATTGGGAGCGATTCTGCAGAAAAACAAAAATGAAATTAACAAGACCATGGAATGGATTTTTGAAGAGTTTCCCAGGCTGAAGGAACGCAAGGATCAGAAAGCGGGTACGCTGAGCGGCGGTGAGCAGCAAATGCTGGCGATCGGGCGTGCAATGATGTCGAAGCCAAGACTGCTGCTTCTGGATGAACCGACGATAGGGCTGTCTCCGATTTTCATGAAAAATATTGAGACGATGTTGATGAGATTAAAAGAGAGCGGGATCACTATACTCCTGGTTGAACAGAATGCGTCCATTGCCGTGAGGTTGGCTCAATATTATTACATTATACGCAACGGGATAATTGTCGCGGAAGGAGAAACCGCTTCATTGCCTAAGGATGTGAATGAGTTCCTTGCAGAATATTACATATGAGATATCGCTTCATTAAAATATGGGTAATGCTCGAAAAGAGAAAAATAAAGAACCGGTAGTATACGATCGATTGAGATTAGAGATTAGGTAATTATTTTTAAACAGGCAAATCGCACATTTCGAGGGAAAACAGCAAATAAGAAACAAGGAAACATCGGAATGAAAAAAGAGATTCAAACTGTGAAGGAGGCATACAGATGAAAGGGAAGGTAGCTATTATTGGAACAGGTATGGCCAAAGCCGGAAAGAGCCCGGTCTCTTCCGCGCTTCTGTTTGCGGAAGCGGCGCTCGAAGCCATGAAGGAAGCAAATATTTCGATCTCTGCAATTCAGGGTCTCCACGTCGGCAATGCATACAGTGCGACCACGGAAAAGCAAACAAATGTTGCCCCGATAATCCTGTCAATTCTGGGGGTGAAAAATAATATCCCCTGCGCCAGGTATGAAGCGGCCTGCTGCAGCGGCGGAATCGCATTCAGGCAGGGTTATTTGAATATCCTCAGCGGACAATATGATTATATGCTTGTAGGGGGCACTGAGAGATTAAGAGCTGCGAAAGGTGATGAAATTCAGGAAGCAATGGCCACAGGCATGGATGTTGAAGAGCGAAAGGCCGGTCTGACATTCGGATCCTATTGGGCCTATGTTATTAAGGCTTACGCGAATAAGTATGGGATTGAGATGGACAGAATGGAAAGGCTCCTCGCAGAAATATCCGTAAAAAATCACCTGAACGCATCATTCAATAAAAAAGCCCATTTTCAGGATGTAATTACGATTGATGATGTTATGCAAAGCTTGGTTGTTGCCCCTCCGCTCAAAGTTCAGGATTGCTGTCCATTTTCAGACGGCGCAGCGGCATTGGTTTTAGCATCCGAAAAAGTGGCAAAGAACTATAAAAATCCGGTTTGGATTGAAGGATCGGGGCAGGCTTCAGGAAGGCCTCAGGTTGCCGAAGTCGAGGACCTTGCAGTTCCCCATCCCGGGATGAGAAAAGCCATTTCAGATGCATACAAGCAGGCAGGAGTCGGGCCAAAAGACATCGATATTGTGGAAGTGCACGATTGTGTGAGCATCCACGAAGTTTTGTGTCTGGAAGGAGCAGGTTTCTTCAAGCACGGAGAGGCAATATATGCAGCGGAAGAGAAAAAGACATATTGGGAGAGCGAACTGCCCGTGAATCTATCCGGAGGATTATTGGCCAGGGGACATGCCGTCGGCGCAACTGGAGCCTATCAGTTGTGCGAAATTACCCGGCAACTTCGAGGAGATTTTCAAGGGAGAAAGGCAAAAGGCAATCCCGAAGTCGGTTTGACCGTCAACGTAGGTGGAACCGCGGCTGTTTTCACCTCACATGTCTTGAGAAGGGGATGAGGTAAAGAAAATGAATAATCTGAATATTGAATATTTTTCGTGTAAAGACTGCGGACAGGCGATCGGAACGGAAGCAGTAATCTGCACAAAGTGCGGCAGTTTGGCAGTTGAGAAAAAACAATCAAACGGGAAGGGCGTTGTCATTGAATCGGTGGTTACCTACTACCCCCCCAAGAGTCATGAAAAACTGGCTCCTTACACGAGTGTGTTCGTATCAATGGAAGAAGGATTTAAGAGGTTTGGGGTGATAGAAGGTGAAGTTAAAGACCTTAAGCCGGGTGTCACCCTGACCGCAATTGGACTTGATGAGTCGGGATGTGTACTATTTGCAAAGCCGTGACGCATCTCATCGCAATCATGAATTGCGAACAAGCGATTTTATCCCGTTTGCAGGCCGGGACGTGCTGTAAATAATTTTTTCCCGAAAAGGAGACAAGAAACGAATGAATCTTTCAAAACATATCAAGGGATTTTTTGCGGTTGTCATTGCGGTAAAAAGCCTGGATGAAGCAATCAAGAATTATGAGAAGATCGGCTTCGAGCTGATAGACAGAAGCTTGCGTCCGGATTGGGGATTGGAAGCAGCTCAACTCAAAGTCGGAGAGACCAGCGTCTTTGAAGTGCTGTCTCCCATAGATCCGGAAAAACCCGTCGCCAAAAAAGTGCAGAAATTTTTGGATAAAATGGGCGAAGGCGTATACGAAATCGCAGTTGAAATCGACGATGTCGAAGCAGCTCATAAGTTCAACAAGGAAACAGGCGTGAATATTATAGCAGCGCCTCATCCCCTGGAGATATTCCCGGCAATAAAGCTGATGTGGATAAGTCCGAAATCCACGAATGGTGTTTTCCTCGAATTTATCCAGGGCAGTTCTTTATTGCTGGAGCATAATAAAACCAAAAAATAACGAATCGTCTGTTCGAAATGTAAATGGTCTCGTAAGTTTGTGATGAGATAATCATCATCGAGCAAAAATAGAACCGGAATTACAAAGCGCTCGGTGAGAAATCATGGCGCTTTGTAATTCCTTACCGGGTTTTGGAATTATCTCTATATGGAATAGATTGGAGAATTACTGAGGAGAATTTAAGTGAACGAATTTAATTTTCCGCACGGGGAGATGCTGCTCTCCGATTATGTGAAAAGGTACGCAGAAGACGACCCTGACAAGACAGCTATAAATTATTATGGACGGGAAATCAGTTATAAGGAGTTGGATGGATTAAGCTGTAAGCTGGCCAATGCGTTACTGGACATGGGTTATAAGAAAGGAGACTTCGGCGCTGCATTTGTTCAGTCCTGTCCCATGACTTACGTGGTCTATTTTGCCGCGATGAAGCTGGGGATAATTATGGTCCCCATCGATCCGATGTCCAAGGAACTCGAACTGGAATATTTTCTAAATGATTCGGGCGCAAAATTCGTCGTGACCATGGACACCCTTTATCCGCTGGTTTCGGCTTTGAAGGAAAGATGCAACATCAAGGACATTATCACGGTCAGCTTTCAGGATTTCCTGCCGAAAGAACCGGGTATCCCGATTCATAAGATGATGAAGGGAAATAAAGAGATTCCGAACGGTGCAATCGACGGCGTTGAACTGCTCACGAAATACGGGGCTGACTCTCCTGGAGTCGGCGTATCATTGTCGGATGTGGGATTCATTTTGTATACGGGTGGAACAACGGGAGTGCCTAAAGGGTGTGTGCATACATATCGTGATTTGATTCTGGGGGGGTGTGCACAGGGCCAGTTTAATTTTAACAATTCCACAGCAAAAGATGTCATGCTTTCCCCCTGGCCTCTTACCCATGTATCGGGAATAACCTTCGGCATGGCTGCGCCCCTTTTGTTCGGGATGACGGTCGTTATGCTCTCAAGGTGGGATGCGAAAGCGGCCATGGTGGCAATTCAGAAATACAAAGTTACGATGTCTCTTTTAACGACGTTTTCCGTTCACGAAGTAATGAACCATCCCGATTGTGATAAATACGATTTAACATCTTTCAGGGCGTGTCTCGTTGTGGCCTTTGTTATGCCCGTTACCGAAGAAATCGTCAGATCGTGGGAGAAGATGATTCAATGCCCTGTCTATGATTTAGGTTATGGCTCAAGTGAACATCTGAATTGTTTTGGTTACGGATATGGGCTGCCGTTTCCCAGGCCCTTATGCATTGGCAGATTTCGCCTCGTTCCCGGAGCGCAGGTAAGAATAGAAGATTTCGAAACTCATGAGCTGCTTCCCGACGGAAAAGAAGGAGAAATCGTCACAAAAACCCGCTCTCAATTGAGGGAATATTGGAAGAAGCCTGAGGAAAACAAGAACGACATCGTCGACGGGTGGTTGCATACGCATGACAGAGGATACATCAAGGATGGAATCATCTATTTCTTAGGCAAGAAGAGCGAGGTTGTAAAGGTTTCCGGTTACACCGTATCGCTCAAGGAAATAGAAGTATTTGCAACCAGGCATTCTTCGATAGAAAAGGTTGCTGTTTTTTCGATCCCTGATGCCAAGAAGGGAAATTTGATCAAAGCATGCGTTGTTTTAAAGCCCGGATGCCGTGACTCTGCGGTCGAGATCGAAGAATGGTTTAAGGATAAAATGGCGATCTTCAAATGCCCCGAGGTGGAAATCCGGAATGACTTGCCGCTTAGCGGGAAAGGCGAGGTCCTCAAGCGAGTTTTGCTGAAAGAGGAATTGGAAAAAAGAGGAATTGAGAAATAGGGGCTGGAGATCCCGCAGAGTTAAAAGCAATGGAAAGAATCACAGATAACATCTATGTCTCGACCTCTTTTATCGGTTGTAATCCGGGTTACGTCGTAACTTCGGACGGCATCGTTATCATCGATACGCCAATGATTCCGACGGATGCCGTGAGCATGCGGGACGAGATCCAAAGAAAGGGCTCTGTCCGTTTTTTAATCAATACTGAAAACCATGTTGATCATAATTTCGGAAACCATTTTTTTACCGGCCTGTGCCCGACAATCTGTCACGAGGATGGTGTCGAGGATATATGGGCGCCGGTAGGCGGAGTGGACCGTTATACTTATGTGGAAAATTTAGTAAACGAAAATGCGCCTCAAGCCCTGGCTTGGATGCCGGCTAAAAAGGCATCGGGGATAAATCCGCCTTCGATAAGCTTCAAGGACAAAATGACGCTTCGTGTGGGAGATCAGATATTCGAGTTGATACATACTCCGGGACACACGAAAGGGCAACTTACCGTATACATACCGAAAGAAAATGTCGTTTTCACGGGCGACAACATATTTTCCGGATGTCAGACATGGTTCTTTTCATCTTACCCGGATGCCTGGTTGAAGTCTTTGGAATTCATCAAGACGTTGGACTTCAAACATCTGATCCCCGGGCATGGACCGGTTTGCGATAAAGGCTATATACCGAAACAGATTGCCTGTATTCGGGAATGGGTCGCGGCGGTGGCTTCAGGCATTGCAGAAGGGTGGAATAAGGAAAAATGCGTGGATAAAGTCAGGGTGATTGATCACTTCCCGGCTGAAGCAGGTCAGGAACAGTTGGCAGCTTCGGTCAGAAAAGCAAATATAGAAAGAATCTTTGACGTTCTGCAGAGAAAAGTTGAGGAGTATTACCCTGGAATTTGAAAGTAGATTAAAAATGATGTGGCTGAAAAGCTATGCCCCATTTGAACAGAAACTCAAACCAGTAAGACCAGAGAATGAAAGTGATCAAATAGAACGGAGGGAATTAAATGATTTCAAGCGATCAGTATAAAGCCAGAATGGCTAAGCTCAAGCCGAACGTTTATCAAGGGGGTAAATTGGTGGATCGGTTTGACCCGAGTATTATAGGAGGCATAAGAGTCATTTCCGCCACATATGATTTCGCCGCTGATCCGGAATTCAATGAAGTTGGCCTTGCCACATCACATATTACAGGGGAAAGGATTAACCGTTTTTGTCATATCCACCAGAATATGGAAGACCTTCTGAACAAGCAGAAAATGACGCGCCTGTATTGCCAGGAAGTCGGAGGCTGCATCCAGAGGTGCATGGGCAATGATGCTCTGAATGCCCTCTCGATTGCCAGCTATGAGGCCGATCAGCAGTGCGGCACATGCTATTACAAAAATTTTGTCGAATTCATGAAGAAGGTTCAGGCGGAGGACCTTTCCCTGGTGTGCGCCCAAACCGACGTCAAAGGAAACAGGGTGTGGCGTCCTGCTAAACAGAAGGATCCCGACCTGTACTTGCGGGTTGTGGAAAAAAGGCCTGACGGCATCATCGTCAACGGAGCCAAGGCCCATAACTCCTGCTCTGCATATGCAGATGAAATAGTCGTTTTGCCGACTCGCAACATGGCGTCCGATGAGTCCGATTGGGCGGTGGCCTTCTCCATTCCCGCTGATACTGAAGGGGTTCTGCTCGTCAACGGCGCGTTCAATCCGCCCCAGCACAAACACCTTGATATGCCTTACTGCAAACAGGGTGAGTCACACTCATTGACGATTTTCGATCATGTCTTCGTCCCGTGGGAACGCGTCTTCCTTTGCGGTGAAACGCAACAGGCGGGGAAAGCGGCTCTCTTATTCGCTCTATATCATCGGCACAGTTACACAGGCTGCAAAGCGGCTGTTTCGGAAATCTTGACCGGGGCGACCGCACTGGCGGCGGATTACAACGGTATTGCGAATGCCCAGCATGTGCGTCATAAGCTGGCGGAAATGATTCAAATCGTCGACCTGATTTACGCCTCGGGCATCGCCGCAGCCATGAACTGCACGAATGCCGCATCCGGGACATGCATTCCTGATTCAAATTACTGTAATGCGGGGCGAATGCTGGCGGGAGAGGCCATCTACGGTGAATATGAAGCCCTGGCTGCAATTGCCGGCGGACTTTCGGCAACGCTGCCCCATGAGGAAGATTTTTACAATGAAAAGACGGGGCCATTTCTGGAGAAGTATATCATGCGCGTTCCGGAAATTTCGGCGGAAAATCAGCACCGTGCCTTCCGGCTTTTCCAGGATTTGATGTCTTCGGCGTGGGGTGCTCATAAACTTATTGATGCACTTCACGGCGGCGGGTCCCCGGTGATCGAAAAAGTGGCCATCTATAGAGACCACAATTTCGAGCATTCCAAAAATATAGCCAAGAGACTTGCCGGGATAAAATATGAAGGCTCAACAAAAGGCATATTCCGGGAGAAACGTTCCTGGTATTGAGACGGTAATATGACAGATTCGGACGAGGCTGAAAGAATGCTCGCGAATCTTACCTTAGAGAGATGAACATGTATATTCTGGAAAAGCTGTTTTCGCTCAGTGGCAAGACAGTGCTTGTCACAGGAGGTTACAAGGGGATCGGCCGGACTTTGGCGGAAACCTATGCGGAGGCAGGCGCTAATGTGGCGGTTGTCGCCAGGAATGATGCAGGTTGCCGGGAGGCGGCCGAAGATATCTTCAGGAAATTCGGCGTCAAGACCATGGGCATGCGTCTGGACGTCACTGATCCGGCGATGACGGAACGGGTAGTTCAGGATGTTCTTGATGAATTCGGCGAGATCGATGTCCTGGTCAACAGCGCAGGAGTCCCCGGCAGTGAAAAGCCGGTGCTGAAAATGAGCTACCAGGAAATGGACGAGGTGATGAACATCAATTTCATGGGGACGTTCATCGTATCAAAGGTTGTCGTCCAGGCCATGGTCAGGCAGCAAGGCGGGAGAATTATAAACGTCTCATCCAACCTTGGAAAAATGGCGGCTCGGAACATGGCAGGCTATTGCGCCAGCAAGGCCGCAATTATCCAGCTCACGCGGGTAATGGCCCTGGAATTGATGCGTGACAACATCCAGGTGAACGCGTTGTGTCCCGGTTATATATTGACGGAGTTCAACGCCGATTTCTTCGCATCGGAAGCGGGTAAAAATCTTATCAGGAAAAAGCTCCCTCTAAACCGGATTGGGACGCTCGATGAGCTGAAGTCAACTGCGCTATACCTTGCGACCTGCCCTGCATTCATGACTGGGTCGGAACTTTATATCGATGGAGGGCATTCCATCTCGAATTGAGAGGTTTCGAGGAACAGGGAATCCAGGGATTAAGCTTCCGGTCCATGCCTGAGATATGTTCGGATAGTATAGTTGAAGGGTGAGGAATCCTGATCAGTATTGCTGCCTTCGCCTATCCAAAACAGGCCCGTTCCGCCTGATTCCCCTTCTTTTCTCAGCGGGTTTGCGCAATGGGCGCTGGATAATACCAGGGGAAAAATCTGATATTGGACATAAGGAGTATACAGCGAATATGGAAATCAAGACAATAGGGGTGGTGGGGGCAGGCAACATGGGACGGCAGATCGCGCTTCAATGCGCCCTGTCCGGTTTTGAGGTATATTGCACCGACACGGACCCCGTCGTTCTGAAAGGCGCCGAGAACTTCTCGCGCAAATGGCTTTCCGACCGGGTCGCCGGAGGGAAGATGGCGGAGGCAGATGCCGGGATGGCGGGCGCCCGCTTGCACTATACATCCGAACTGGCCGAAGCCGCGAAGCGGGCGGATCTTGTCATCGAAGCCATAATCGAAATCCTGGAGGCCAAACGGGTAGTCTTCAAGCAACTCGACGAGCTGTGCCCGGCCCACACTATTCTCGCCACGAATAGTTCGTATATCGTGAGTTCCAGGATTGCCGATGTAACGAAACGGCCTGACAAGGTCCTGAACATGCATTTCTTCAACCCTGCCCTCGTTATGAAGCTTGTGGAGGTTGTACAAGGGCCGCACGTTTCGGAAGAGACCGTCGCCGCCGTCATCGCCGTGAGCAAAGCTCTGGGCAAGGTGCCCACACGCGTAAACAAGGAAATCTACGGTTTCATCTGCAATCGTCTGTTCAGCGCTGTCACCAAGGAGGCCTGCTATCTCCTGGACCTCGGCATCGCTTCCATAGAGGACATTGATAATGCCGCCAGGAACGGCCTGGGCCATCCGATGGGCCCTCTGCAATTGCTCGACATGACCGGCATCGACCTCGAATACTTCGTCACCATGGAGCGTTACCAGGAGACCCGCAATCTCGCCGACAAACCGAGTCCCAGTCTCGTGGAACGCTACGCCCGGGGTGAATACGGCAGGAAAACGGGCAAGGGCTTCTACGATTACAACAAGAAATGACGCAATGTTCCGGAAAGGAATTGCATAATGAATTTTGAAAATATTGTATTTTCAATGGACTGCAAGACCGCCGTCTTCAAACTTAACCGTCCCCGGGCCTTGAACGCCCTGAATCGACAGCTCATGGACGAACTGGACCGGGCCCTCGACCTGATCGCTGCAAGACCTGACATCGCCGCCGTCATCATCACGGGCGAAAAGAACTTTGCCGCCGGGGCGGACATCACTGAAATGGTGGAGATGGGCCCGGAGGAGGCCAGGGCCTTTGCTTTCACGCCGACATATCAAAAAATCGAAAACCTCTCCAAGCCGACGATCGCCGCCATCTCCGGATACGCTCTGGGGGGCGGCCTGGAACTGGCCCTGGCCTGCGATATCCGCATCGCCGGGCCGGACGCGAAGCTCGCCTTCCCCGAGATCAATATCGGCATCTTTCCCGGTGCGGGCGGCACCCAAAGGCTTCCCCGCCTGGTCGGACCCGCGCGCGCAAAGGAGCTGATCTTCCTCGGTACAACAATCGATGCCGAAAAGGCGCTTGAATACGGACTGGTCAACAGTATCGCTGATGATCCTCTGGATGCAGCCCTGAAGACCGCGGCCAGGCTGGCTTCAAAGCCGGCTGCAGCCATTGCCCGAGCCAAAGAATGTATCAATTTCGCGGCCGAATCCGGACTACGGGACGGTCTTGAGACAGAAGCGGAGAAGTGGAGCAGCCTTTTCGCCACGGCGGACCAGAAGGAAGGTATGCGAGCTTACCTCGAAAAGAGAAAACCAGTCTTCAAAGGGCAATAGTCTGAAAGGAGCTTTATGAGAGACGTCGTCATTATTGGCGGTGCGAGGACCGCCATTGGGAATTACATGGGATCGTTGGCGGGGTTCACCTCCGTGGATTTAGGCGTTTTTGCCGTTAAGGGCGCCCTGCAGAAGACGGGTGTCGATATCGGGGACATCCAGTGCCTTGTCGCCGGGCATGTCAACCAGTCCGGGGCTCCGGGTAATTCCGCCCGCCACATCGCCATTCGGTCGGGACTGCCCATCTCATCTTACGCTTACACGGTCCATCAGCAATGCGCTTCATCCATGCGGGCTGCAGAATGTCTCTCTCAGGATATCATGTTGGGTAAGTACGATATCGGCGTCGTCGTCGGCATCGAGTCCATGAGTACCGCTCCTTATCTCCTGATGGGCGCTCGCAAGGGATACCGGCTTGGGGATTCTGAGAGGGTGCAGGACAGTCTCATGATCGGCGGTCTCATCGACGAACTGCTGGGGTACCACATGGGCATTACGGCGGAGAATATCGCAGCCGAGTACGGCATCACCCGCGAACAGCAGGACGAATTCGCGGTGATGAGCAACACACGCGCCTGCCATGCTATCAAAGAAGGCTGGTTCAAGGACGAGATCGTTCCCGTGGAGATTACCACCAGGAAGGGGACGACGATTTTCAATACCGATGAGCACCCGCAGGCCGGCTCATCCCTGGAGACCCTGGCTAAACTGAAGCCGGCCTTCAAGAAGGATGGGACCGTGACAGCCGGCAATGCATCGGGCCTGAACGATGCCGGCGCAGCGTTGATCATGATGGCGGCGGAGACGGCCAGGGCGAAAGGATTCAAGCCCGCCGCCCGCGTGGTTGCTTCGGCTCCCGGCTCGGTAGAGCCTCGGATCATGGGAATGGGCGTCGTGCCGGCCGTACGGAACGCCTTGAAGTTCGCCGGACTGAAACAGAGCCAGATCGACTACTGGGAACTGAACGAGGCCTTCGCGGCCCAGGTCCTGGGCGTAAACCGGGAACTTAAGATCAGCTTGGATTGCCTTAATGCTGTTGGTTCGGGCATCGGTCTTGGCCATCCAGTTGGCGCTACCGGCGCGAGACTCATAATAACAATGATAAACGAGATGAAAAGGCGGGGAGTCAAATACGGCTGCGCATCCCTTTGCGCCAGCGGCGGCCCCGCCCACGCGTTTATTGTCGAATCCATTTAGCCCATTAAAGGAGGCATGATATGGCACTCAAGACACCTGAAGAGTATGAAAACAGTCTGCGCAAGATGAATTTCAAGGTCTACCTGATGGGCGAGGAAATCAAAAACGTCGTCGACAATCCCATAATCAGGCCTTCCATGAACTCGGTCAAGATGTCCTATGCGCTGGCGCAGGACCCGCTGTATGAGGACCTGATGACCGCCACATCATCCCTGACGGGCAAGAAGATCAACCGCTTCTGCCACCTGCACCAGAGCACCGGGGACCTGGTGAAGAAAGTGAAGATGCAGCGCCTCATGGGCCAGAAGACGGCGGCGTGCTTCCAGCGCTGCGTCGGCATGGACGCCATCAACGCCGTGGACAGCGTCACCTTCGAAATGGACCAGAAACTGGGGACCGAGTACCACAAGCGCTTCATTAATTTCCTGCTCAAGATGCAGGAAGAGGACTGGACCGTGGACGGGGCCATGACCGACGTCAAGGGCGACCGCGGCCTGCCGCCCTGCAGGCAGTCCGATCCGGACCTCTTTTGCCGCGTCGTGGAGAAGCGCAAGGACGGCATTGTCGTCCGGGGCTGCAAGGCCCACCAGACCGGCGCCGTCAACTCCCACTGGATCCTCGTGATGCCGACCCTCACCATGACAAAAGACGATGCCGACTACGCGATCTCGTTTGTCGCCCCGGCCGATGCGGAGGGGATAATCTACATCTACGGCCGCCAGTCGTGCGACACCCGCAAGCTCGAAGGCGGCGAGTTCGACATGGGCAACAAGAACTTCGGCGGCCATGAGGCCATGATGATCTTCGACGACCTGTTCGTCCCCTGGGAGAACGTCTTCATGTGCGGCGAGTACGAATTCAGCGGCGCGCTCGTCGAGCGTTTTGCGGGATACCACCGGCAGAGCTACGGCGGCTGCAAGGTGGGCGTGGGCGACGTCCTGATCGGCGCAGCGGCGCTGGCCGCGGAATTCAACGGCGCGAACAAGGCCTCGCACGTCAAAGACAAACTGATCGAGATGACGCACCTCAATGAGACGCTTTATTCGTGCGGCATCGCCTGCTCGGCCGAAGGCCACAAGACCGCTTCCGGCAATTACGAGATCGACATGCTGCTCGCCAATGTCTGCAAGCAGAACGTGACCCGTTTTCCGTACGAGATGGCGCGGCTGGCGGAAGACATCGCGGGCGGGCTCATGGTCACCATGCCCTCCGAGAAGGACCTGAAGCACCCGGTTGCCGGAAAGTACATCGAAAAGTACCTGAGCGGCGTCAAATCGGTCCCCACGGAGCACCGCATGAGGATCCTGCGGCTCATCGAAAACATAACGCTGGGAACCGCCGCGGTCGGCTATCGAACGGAGTCCATGCACGGCG
>CAZKYN010000046.1:0-16587 GCA_964556675.1 uncultured Syntrophaceae bacterium | reverse complement strand
AATCATGGCTAAAATGGATGGGCAAAAAGTATTACTCGATACAACCTATGCCGAAACACAAAGTGAAAATGAAGGCATGGGGGTCATGCATACCACCAATATTGACAAGCTTATGAATGTAGTTGTTAAGAAAGTCGTAAAGCAGATGGTGCAAGAAGTCGCAACAAAAATGGCTTTGAATTATGACGATTTCTCTTTGAAAGTTGTATTTAATGGCAGGCCGTATGATTATGGTACAGATCGTATGTAAAACAATAAGTAATAAAAGGCAGGATAAGAAATCTCCTGCCTTTTTGTTTATCACCAATATCAAACCTAATGGAGGCGTCAAATGAGAAAGCTTAGAAACATTGTATCTGTAATTTGTATCTTTATTTTCATTATTTCGGGTTGCACGGCTATGACAAATATCAAATCTACTCAACCTGGGGTCACACTGAAAGTCACAGATAAATCATACTCAACCTTGCCGGCCAAAGATGAATTTGGAGTCACAACATTCGGCAATTATGAATTTGTCGCCAAAAAGGATGGCCATGAGCCGCTATACGGCGTGCTCCCCCTTAAGATAAACGGCGGTTATCTTGCACTGAACATTCTTTTCTTCGCTCCTGCGTGTTTCTTTAATTTGCGCGAGGTATATCCATATTACGATATCGACGTGGAAAAGAAGATGATCCGCTACAGTACAGACAATAACATTTGGTATGACCTCTTTGTAACGCAGGAAGAAACGGAACAGGCGAAAAAATATTATGAAGATTTAAAGGGGAAAAAGGAAGAAGGCAAGAAATAGTCTGGGAGAATTAGGGATAGCAACGGCTATCCCTAATCTGCTCTTGGGAAGGTGATATGAACCGAACAAGACATCATATCCTATTAACAATAATCGCCACGGGCATTATTTTGATTATTGCAAATACGACATCTTATGCTCAGGAAAAACAGATCAGAGGAAACATTAGCGCTACAGATGCGGATTACAAAAGATATCCCCATCCGGATGTCTGGGGCATAGATGAGCCGTGGCTTATTGATGTCATTGCCCCATTCGGGTCTGTGGAGGAGATAGTAAAAGACCTTAAGACCAATAGTTCCCTTGCAGGAAAGCCGACGAAGATGCTCGGCCCCAAAATCAGGGCGGAGCAGGGCGTCATAGAATTTTGATTTGCCTTGAGATATCCGGTATCAGCCAAAAAAAACAGGGCAGGGGTTTTCCCCTGCCTTGTTTATGGAATTAGTCATACTATTTTTTTTTGACAGGGCCGGGCGACATACTTTGGAATTCCGGCTTTATGAACAGGTAATAGAGCTTGCCCTCCCTGTAGGTCTGGCCCGCCAGCTTTCCGGCCGTGTCCCCTTCACCCATGTAGACGTCGCACCTGCCGGGAGCCCGGATGGCTCCGCCGGTGTCCTGGTCAAGCGCAAAACCGGAGTATTTGTCCTGAACAATTTTTCTGCCGTTGACCCGCGGCAGGGTCGTTGAGATAAATGCCAGGCATGCCCGCGGGAAAATAGATTTATCGGTTGCTATCGTTCGCGCTGCTGTGACCGGCTCATTGATGCTTCCCCGCGGAGGTCCGTCCTCAAAACGGAAGAAGACAAAGCGGGGATTGATGCCGGTATATTGATGCACTTCATCCGGGTGGGATTTAAAATAGGAGATCATCGAGGAAAGGCTCAGCTGATCTCTTGTTATCTTTCCGTCATCTATCATTTTCCTGGCGATGCTTTTATAGTCATGCCCGTTGTTTGCGGCATATCCGATCCCGATAAGCGAGCCGTCCTGCTGCCTGATCTTGGCCGAGCCCTGGACGTGCGCGATGTAGGCCTCGAACTGGTCGCCCAGCCAGACAAGTTCCTTGCCCTTCAACATACCCGAACTTTCTATCTCTTCCCGCGAGGGATAAGGGACGGTGCCGTTTCCCGTGCGCCTGCCGACAGTGCTGCCTTCAGTGTCTTTCACGAGGTCTTCGGGCTGCTTGTACAGCGGGTATTTATAGCGCCCGCCGGGCTGTTTGGATCCCTCGAATATAGGGGTGTAGTATCCCGTGAAGAGGACCGTCCCCCTGTCGTCGCATCCCACCGACATATAGACATTAAATCTTTCCCGGACAATTTCGTTGAAACGATCGCAGGGCACTCCGGAGTCTATCAGTTCCAAAAAGGCCTTCAGCGTATCTTCGGCCTGTTTATGCCGGATATCCATGTAAGGAAAATATTTTTTGCTTGAAGGCTTGCCGAGATAGTGCAGGCTGTTGAGGATTGCCGCCCTCAGATTGCTGAGATCGCCGCAAGCCTGCGTAAAATCGGGCAATTCGGCCGGGTCTGTAATTTTGCGCAGGGCCTGCTCTCCGGGAGGCAGCTGCTTCGAGTATTCGGGCGCGCCGGGGGGCAGCGGGAGATCGGTTATCACCACCTTTTGGGACTTCTGACATCCGAAAATCAATGCCAGGAACATGAGACCTGCTAGAAAAAAGTATTTTGCCTTCATAAATCGCCGACTTCCTCTTGGAATTATAATCTTCTCTCCCCTGCGGGATGGCAATGACGGAAACCTTGCCCCGCCACTCAACGGCCGCGAAGAATATTCATTATTGCTCCCGAGTTTTCAAGGAAAAAACACCGGAGTATTAATACAAAATTCATGAAAATAGCAGCCTGGCGATCATCCCCGTTGACGACAGCTTTATAAAGCGAACAGAAAAAAAAATTCTAAATAAAAACCCGCGTAAGACCGGAAGCCTGCCGGGCCGGTTACGCGGGTCCTTAAAATTAGCTTTTTGGGCAGACTAGAATTTGTACTGCAATTCCAGTCTCGTGAAATATGCGGTTTTGGATCTTATTTCGTTGTAGAAATCACCAGGCACGAAAGTCTCGAATTGCACATAGCCGTCGAGCCGCTTTGTGAATTGCTGCTTCAGCATCACGGTCCCGATATGGCCCCGTTCTTTCCCGTTGTTTGAGAACATGTTGGCGTTTAAACCTTTTGTCGCTTCAGCCGCTCTCAAATACTGGTAAGTGACTCCCAGGTTTGTGGCCGGAGTGAGCTCCAGTTTGACGCCGGCCAGATAGAGGATAAGGTTTGTCCAGTAAGCCGGGATCGGGCCGCTGTCCCTCATGTTCTCGTATACGAGAGGGTAGACAAAAATCTCGTTCCACGCGGGAGAGCGAGAGAACAGAGGGTCCCATCCCTCGTGTTTCGCCGTGTTTGGGTCATCGCCGGACATGTATATATAGCCGAGCTCCCACTCGGGTTTCAGGGGCACGGCCGCATGTTTTCTCCCGAAGAAGAGATAGCCGCCGTTTGCGTCCCTGTCTCTGCCGCCGTCATACTCCCCGAACTGGTGGGCATATTCGCCCCGCAGTTTCCACTCACCGTAAGTTACGACAGCCCTGGCGCCCAGGGTATGGATTTCCAGAGTCGGGGTCAGGCCGAAGGCTGTTATAAACTTGTCCTCCTGCTTCCAGATATAGTACGGCTCGATTGTCAGGTTCTCCGTCAGCTTGCTCCTGCCGTAAACGACAACGCCCTGCTCATCCGAGGCGTTCAGCAGGCGCTTGTTATGGACATATGAGGACAGATCGGGCGAATAACTGGAATGGATTGAGGGCAGATATTCGTCCTTTTCCGGATCGGAGATATAGACCAGGTCAACATTGTTGTTCTTGTTGAACCTCACGGTCGCCCTCACAGCATTGAAATAATATGTCCTTGACCCGTCGCCCGGGGTTCCATCGGCAATTAAAAACATTTCCCCGAATGTGAAGAGGAAATTCTGCCTTCCTACCGTGATATCGACCGGCAATTTCCCGACATTGGTGTATTTGAAATATAAATTATCGATTACCAGTTCATCCGGATCAAGCCTGTCGGTATCCGTGGTGGCCGGGTTATTGGTTTCAAACGGTCTGTATGAGCCCGAGTAATACTTGGCTTCGTTTGTCAGGCCGATATGGAATCCCATATCCTCGTTCAGCTTGGCCTTGCCCCACAACGTGCTGCGAAACCGGAAGAAATCCCTGCTGGGCGCGCCCAAAGTCCCCAGGTCGGCTACTTTATACCAGCTTTCATATCTCAGCCGCTCCGCGCCGCCGAAGTCGAAAGTTGCTTCTGCCCTGGCAGCCTCAGCACACAGCACTGCGATTAAACAACAACAGATGATGGCCGGAATGAATTTTCTCAACATTGATTATACCCCCCCGTTCAGATTTCTAATCACCGATCCGATCGCGATTTGCATTTTCACCGAGCATGGAGAAGCTAAGCAATTAGCAATCATCGTCGAAATCATTCCCTCCATTGGGCATTGGCTATACGGACCTTTGAATCGACATCGATGACGGTAAGGCGGGCAAACAGAGGTAATCAGTTCAATGCCGGTCAAATTCGATAAAGTCCCGGGCATGAAGATGCTTAACCAAACGCTGGCTCAACATACCCGGCAGCAACTATAACTATGTTCCCGTTCATGTCAAGCGGCTTTTGGAGATTTCCCCGGTCTTTGTAAGGATTTGTATAAAGACCAGATGACAAGGGCGGCCGCAAACAGCATTGCCCCCAGGGCGATGGGGCGGGTGAAAAAGATCGTGAAGCTGCCCTCCGATATCAGCAGCGAGCGCCGGAGATTGACCTCGAAAAGAGGGCCGAGCACAAAGGCGAGGATAAGCGGGGCTCCCTCATAACCGAATTTACGGAAGAGGTATCCGGCGAATCCGAAGAAGATCATAACGTATACATCGAAGATGCTGTTGTTGATCCCGTATGCGCCTATTATGCAGAATAGCAGTATAAGCGGATAGAGTATCCTTCCGGGGATCCTCAACACCTGGACCCAAAGCGGAATAAGGGGCAGGTTCAGCACGAGCAGCATGACATTGCCGATGTACATGCTGCCGATAATGCCCCAGAATATGTCCGGGCTATCCTGGAGCATAAGCGGACCGGGCGTTACGCCATGGATCAGGAAGGCCCCGAAAAGAACCGCCAGGACTACGTTTGGGGGGATGCCGAGGGTCAGAAGTGGAATAAACGATGTCGATGCGGCGGCATTATTGGCCGACTCCGGGGAGGCGACTCCTTCGATGGCGCCTTTTCCGAACCGGTCCGGGTCTCGGGCTATCCGCTTTTCGAGGCCGTAAGCAATGAAGGTCGAGAGCACCGGCCCGCCGCCCGGTAATATCCCCATCAGCAAGCCTACGGCCGCGCCCCGGATCATTGCCCACCGGGCTCTCATCCAGTCCAGGCGGGACGGGACGAGCGAACTGACAGTGACTTTGATGCTTTCACCCCCCTGGACGGCTTCCATGTTCGTGAATACTTCGGCGACCCCGAACAGCCCCATTGCCAGCGGAGCGACACCGATTCCCTCGAAAAGATTCAGGACGCCGAAGGTCATCCGCTGCTCGGAGGTTATGGGGTCCAGGCCGATGCTGCTCAAAATGAGGCCGATGCACGCCATGATCCCCGCCTTGAGGACCGGACCCCGGGCAAGGTAAATTATAAATGTGAATCCTACCAGGATTATGGCGAAATATTCCGGAGGGCCGAATTCCAGGGCGATGTCGGCGAGAGGGACGGCAATCAACTGCAGACCGACCACTCCGACAGTTCCGGCAAGGAAAGATCCTATTGCAGCAATGCTCAAGGCTGGCCCGGCCCGGCCCTGGCGGGACATTTCGTAACCGTCCAGGCATGTTACCACCGAGGCAGCCTCCCCCGGCACATTGACCAGGATGGAAGCCGTCGAGCCGCCGTACATAACCCCGTAATATACCCCGGCCAGCATGATTATCGCACCGGCGGGCGACAGCTGGAAAGTAATGGGCAGCAGGATGGAAATTGCCCCAACAGGCCCGATACCCGGAAGGATGCCGACGAGAGTGCCAAGGAAACAGCCGGCGAAAATAAAAAAAAGATTTTGCGCCTGCAGGACCACGGAAAACCCGTGGAGCAAGCCGTTCATATTATGGATGAGGAGGTCCATCGCCGGAATCAGAAGCCGAAAAGTCCACGTGGGAGAGGCATCTTCAAGAGCCGGTCAAAAAGGATAAACGTCAGCAGGGTTGTTATCATGGCGCCGGGGACAGCAAGGCGGGTCCTCAGTCCCCCGCTCGCGAACAGCATGGCCGTCAGCACCGCGGTAGCGACGATGTATCCCAGTATCGGCAATGCAAGGCAGTAGATCAGCATTGCCGCCGCCGCGAGCAGAGGCAAGGACCACTTTCTATTTCGCCAGGGATCGCAAAGGGAAGGGGAGCCCGCTTTATGAGAAATATCCGTCAGCAGCAGGGCGCCGCTGAACAGAAACAGCAGGGCGGCTGCCCAGAATGCCAGAAACCCGGGGCCGGGATTGTCAAAAGTGCCGATGCCGAGGCGCACGGAGCCGATCAGGAAGGCAGTAGATATGCAAAGCCAGATGATGCTGCTGATTGTATTTTGCTTTCCCATGTTCCGAAATTCGTGAGACTCACTCCGGCTGGGTAGCCGCCTGCTTGATCAGGCCCGCGGATAAAAGATGCCTGTTGATAACGCCCCAGTTCACCTTAAGGAATTTTTCAAAATTCCGGCTGCTGTAATAGACCGGGACCAGGTCCATTCTGCTTATGGTTTTGAGGTACTGGTTGTCTTTGACAGCCCTGGTGAATGCCTTTTCCAGTTTGTTTGCCACCTCGGAGGGCAACCGGGCCGGAGCAACGATGGCGTACACGGCATCGGTGACGAAATCGTAACCGGCCTCCTTCATCGTGGGGACCTGCGGGAAAGCGGGCGACCTTTCCTCTCCCATGGTGGCAAGGAGGCGCAGCTTGCCGGATTTCACCAGCGGCACAAACTCCGAAGTAAGTGACGCAAACTGCACGTGGCCGCCCATCAGCGCCGTCATCGCTTCATTGCTCCCCTTGAAGGGGACATGGATCATGCGCACACTTTCGCGCGCCGTTATCTCTTCCACTGCGGCATGGCTCGTGCTGCCCACCCCAGTCGTGGCATACTTGATTTTGCCGGGGTGTTTCCGGGCATCATCGACCAGGTCCTTGAGGCTTTGCCAGGGGGCGTCGGTCTTAACGGCAATTCCAAGTTGCGGCGCTGTGTAGCCGATAATGGGACGGAAGCTTGTCAATGGCTTGAAGGGGACCTTCTGCATCTGGGGGACCCGGATCAGGACCGAGCTCGGAGTGGCGCACAGGGTATAGCCGTCGGGCTTTTGCGAAAGCAGGGCTGCCAAGGCCACAGTCCCCGTTCCGCCGGTCTTGTTTTCGATCACGACCGGTTTGCCGAGGATCTTTTCCACTGCCGCGCCCAGGGCCCTCGCGCTCAGGTCCAGGGAGCCGCCCGGCGCAAAGCCCACAAGGATCGTGATCGGCCGTTCCGGGTATTCGGCGCGGGCCGGACCGCAACAACCGCAATATATGAGAAGAAAAGCCGCAAAGAGGGCCACAGAAATAATTAAACACTTGCTATGCTTCATTTAATCCCCTCGTTTTTACCGCATTAGGCGTTCTCAATTAAAACCGCAATGTGAATGGGCACGCAAGACTATAAGTAAGTTGGCTTTGAGTGTCAATTATAAATACCGGTTATGAATGCATTATTCCGGAAGAGTCTGGTAGTCATTGAGCAAGCGGGTATGGCCGCCCGATTTTCCATAAAAGCCTTTTTTTCAGATCTTTTCTCGTTTATAATTACCCACAAAATTCAACGGCCCGGCAGATTGCCGGTCCGGCGCAAAAATTTTTTGATCCGGCATGTTTAGCGGCTCTCCATAACCCCTCGGGCGTTCCGGAATTTTAATCAGAAATGAAGCCTATATATATTTCAAAGTGGGCGGCAGACATGTCGCTTGCCGCGGCCACCTTTTTCTGGGGAGTTACGTTTGTTATTGTCAAGGAGGCTGTGGGCAAGGTAAGCGTGTTCTTTTTTCTCTCGCAGCGCTTTATAATCGCGGCAATCCTGCTGGTCCTGATATGCGCGGCCCTGCGAAGGCCCCTGGGGTTCAGGGAATTGAGATATGGCGCCATTTTGGGCATTTTCCTGTTCGGTTGTTTCGCATTGCAGACATCGGCCCTTCTGTACACGACGGCCACGAACACGGCATTTCTGACAGGGCTTTACGTGGTTTTCACCCCGGTCTTTGAATCCGTCCTCTTCAGGAAACCCGCTTCGGGCTACATGGCCGCGGGGGTGGCGCTTGCCGCTGCCGGCCTGTTTCTGCTCTGCAATGACGGGCTCACCTGGTCTTTTAACAAGGGCGATCTCCTGGCTTTCCTATGCGCCGTCGGCGCCACCCTGCACATAATCTACACCGGCAGGTATGCGCCACGTGGTGATATTTTCTGGATCACCGCCGTCCAGATCGGGACGGTTGCGGTCCTTAGCCTGTCGGCAGCTACACTCCAGGGGCAGGATGTTTTCGTCTACCGCGGAGAAATAAGATCGGCCCTGATCATTTGCGTCCTGTTCGCAACAGTAGCTGCTTTCCTGATCCAGACCTCGATGCAGCGCTTTACAAGTCCCGCGCAGGCGGCATTGATTTTCTGCCTGGAACCCGTATTCGCGGCGATATACGCTTATTTTGCCATAGGCGAGAAATTGGGTTGGATTGGTCTGTCCGGGGCGGCACTCATCCTTGCGGGAATGCTGGTCTCTGAAATCGGCGGTTTCCGGGAGAAGGAGCCTGCGCCGGCGGAAGAACTGCCCCATGTCATTCCGTAAGCACGATTAAAAAAATCGAAAAATTTGATTTTTGGGCAAACGTTATTACATTATTAAAAATTAAGATGATCGTATGTCGTTGTCTTTTGAACAGGGGCCGATCAGGCCCCCCAGTGAGGCCCGGAGCCTCTTGATCAGGGTCACCCGCAACTGCCCGTGGAACAAATGCGAATTCTGCTATACCTACCAGGGGGAGAAGTTCGGGTTGAGACCAATGGAGGAAATAAAGCAGGACATCCTCAATGCCGGAGAAATAGCGAATGCGATAAAAGAGCTGTCCTGGAGAAACGGGGGAGGCGGGGCCGTCACCGAGGCGGTGGCGGATATCATTTTCGGCAACCCGCACCTTTATAACGATAATTACCGCAGTGTCGCGGCCTGGCTCTATTTTGGGGAGAATTCGGTCTTTCTCCAGGATGCCAACTCGATTATCCTGAAGACGGATGAATTACTGGAAGTGCTTAAATGCATAAAGGAAAACTTTCCCCAGGTGGACAGGATAACATCATACTGCAGGTCCAGGACCGCAGCCCGCAAATCGGTGGAGGAATTCAAGCAGTTAAAGGAAGCCGGTTTGAATCGAATCCATATCGGGCTGGAAACAGGATACGACCCGCTGCTGGAATTCATTAAAAAGGGCTCTACTTCCGCAGACCATATCGAGGGGGGGAAGCGGATCGTTGAATCCGGAATTTCTCTGTGCGAGTACGTCATGCCGGGACTGGGCGGAGCAAACTGGTCGCGGGAAAACGCCGTGGAAACTGCAAGGGTGCTCAATGAGATAAACCCGGAATTCATCCGCCTGAGGTCCTTGCAGGTGAGGAAGGGCACGGGACTTTACGATATGGTCCAAAGGGGGGAATTCCAGCCCCTCGGCGACGAGGATGTTCTCAGGGAAATCAGGGTCTTTATAGACCATCTGGCAGGTATCCGGAGCACAATTGTCAGCGACCATATCCTCAACCTTCTGGAAGAACTCGAAGGCAAGTTGCCGGAAGAAAAGGATTGCCTGCTGGAGACGATTGACAGGTTCTTTGGAATGTCAGACGAGGACAGACTTATTTACCGCGTCGGCAGGAGAAAAGGGATTTACCGGAGAGTGGATGATCTTGCCGATCGGCAGGTCTATTTGCGTTTAAAGGAATTGATTGAGGGCTACAGGCAAAATAATCCCGAAAAGCTGGATAAAGACCTGGACAGGATCAGACAGAATTTCATCTAAGGGTTTTGGCCGTTCGAAATAATTGTTTCCATTGATTATTATTGTGTTTTGTGCTATGATCCCTAAGAATTTGTGGAGGTGTCTTTGATGTTTAAGGTAGGGGATCTGGCGGTCTACCCGGCCCAGGGAGTAGGCGTGATTGAGTCTATCGAGAGCAGGGAGGTCATGGGCTCGTCTCAGGCGTTTTACATAATGAAAATCCTGGGGAGCAATATGAAAATAATGATTCCCCTCAACAGCGCAAAATCAGTCGGTCTGAGGGAGATTATTTCCGCTAAGGAAATCCCGAAAATATACGAGATCCTCAAAAACAAAGATATCACCATAGACAAGCAGACCTGGAACAAAAGGTATCGCGATTACCTGGAAAAGATCAAAACGGGATCTGTCTATGAGGTTGCCCGTGTGTTGCGGGACCTTTTTATCCTGAAAAATGACAAGGACCTGTCCTTCGGCGAAAGAAAGATGATGGATACAGCCAAAGGGTTGCTCATCAAAGAGATATCTATTGCAACCAAGTCCGAAGAGGCAAAAATCGAGGAAGACATAAACGCTCTCTTCCCCGTGCACTGAATCCCGCAAAGCACACGCTCTTTGAAAATTAAATATTGGTTGTAAGCTGTAGGGGAGCAAATATCCTATAGAAAGGAGGCAGTATGTTTCAGTTTGTGATCAGGTTTCTTTTGATTTTCGCCTGTTCACTGAGTGGCTACTTTATCGCCTATAATTATTATGGCTTTCCGATTTCATTAATAGGCTTATTATTCGGCTTTTTAGTGGCAATTTTTGTCATTCAGGTTGAACAAGGCATCCGGCAAGTCTCCCTGCGCGTCATTTTCGGCGGCGTTTTAGGGACACTGACCGGTCTCATAATTGCTCTTCTCCTCGCCTACGGTCTAAATTATGCAAGCATCTGGCAGCGGCAGGAAATAGTCCCGTTCATCTATATCCTGCTGACATCAATCCTGGGTTATCTGGGGCTTGTAATAGGCTCAAAAAAGAGCGAGGAATTCTCTCTTCCCTTCTTCGGTTCATCCAAGCCCGTCAAATCCGGAGACTACCGGATTCTCGATACGAGCGTCATTATCGACGGAAGGATCGCCGATATCTGTGAGACCGGTTTCATAGAAGGCAATCTCATTGTCCCTCGCTTTGTTTTGGAAGAGCTTCAGCACATAGCTGATTCCTCAGATTCCATGAAGCGCTCGCGAGGGAGGAGGGGGCTCGATATACTCAACCGCATGCAGAAAGCGGCTGGGATCAACATCGAAATAGTCGACCAGGATTTCCCGAAGATCAAAGGTGTCGACGGTAAGCTTGTCGCCCTGGCAAAAAAGCAGGGAGGCAAGATAATCACCAACGATTTCAATCTCAACAAGGTGGCGGAACTTCAGGGGATCAAAATCCTCAACGTCAACGACCTTGCCAATTCGCTGAAGCCGGTGGTACTCCCGGGCGAGACGATGGTTGTGAAAGTCATAAAAGAAGGCAAGGAGCCGGGACAGGGAGTTGCCTACCTGGATGACGGTACAATGGTCATTGTCGATAATGCTGTCAAGCACCAGGGGGAAACCATCGAGGTTACAGTTACCAGCGTCCTGCAGACGACGGCGGGAAGGATGATCTTTTCGGAACTCAAGGAAGTATTACACGAAAAGAGTTCCATCAATGCTGGGTCACATTCCTAAAAAAGGACCCGGGATCGCAAGATCCCGGGTTTTTTTACGCCCGCCGAACCCTTACTGTTGAGCCGGTTTGGAGGAAGTTTTAAAATGTGTTGAAAAACGGCCTTATATGCGGCATAAGCTCTCTTCTGCAAAAAAGGACGGTATTTAAAATTTGAAGGCAGTCGCAGTAATACCGGCCGGAGGCCAGGGCAGGCGCTTCGGATCACAGTCTCCAAAACAGTACGTTGAGATTTCCGGGATTCCCCTGATTGTCCATACCTTGCGGAAATTCGACCCTGCAGGCGGGGCCGGAATCGCGGGTATGGTCCTTCCGGTGCCGTCCGGCGATGTGGATTTTGTTAAAGAGGAGATCATTGCAAGGTACGGTGTCAAGGGAGTAATAGCGGTTGTGGCGGGGGGCAGGGAAAGGCAGGATTCAGTGCGGGCGGGCCTGGAGGCGGTGCCCGAGGACGTGGAGATTGTGGCAGTCCACGACGCTGTACGGCCGTTTGTACCCCCCGAAATGATCAGGACCGTAATCGAGGAGGCCGCCAGATCATCAGCGGCGACACTGGGCGTGCCTGTAAAGGACACCGTAAAAAAAGTGGATGGGGGAAAGTCAGTCGTAGTCACTGTTGACAGAGCCGAGCTCTGGCTAACGCAGACCCCTCAGGCATTCCGCCGCGCAGTTATCATAGAGGCATATAGAAGGGCTTACGATGACGGAATTTATGCCACGGATGACGCCTCTCTGGTTGAAAGGATAGGTGTGACAGTTAAGATGGTCCCCGGCTCATACGGGAATATAAAAATCACCACTGCAGACGACCTTGATTTCTCTGAATTCTTGATGAAAAGGGACCGCAAATGACAAGAGTCGGATTCGGCTACGACAGTCACTGCCTGGTCGGAGGGAGAAAGCTCATCCTGGGCGGGGTTGTTATCCCGTTTGAAAAAGGCCTGCTCGGACATTCCGACGCCGACGTGCTGCTCCACAGCATCGGAGACGCAATACTGGGCGCCCTTGCAGCGGGCGACCTGGGGACGCATTTCCCCGATGCGGACCCGCGCTGGAAGGACGTATCGAGCCTGGATATCCTGGGCCGCATCAGGGACATGATGCTTTCCAGGGGTTTTCTCGTCGGCAATATCGATTCCACCCTCGTTCTGGAGCAGCCGAAGCTCAAGCAGAACATACCCTTTATGGTCCGCAATATCGAAGACCTTTTCAGTCTGAAACAGGGCAGAGTCAGCATCAAAGCGAAGACCAATGAGAAAATGGGATTTACGGGCAGGGGTGAAGGGATTGCCGCGTACAGCGTAGTCACCATCGTCGGGAAGACGGCCTGATGACCAACGCGCCCAGAGTCAGATTCGCACCATCGCCCACCGGCGACCTCCATGTCGGCAATGCCCGGACCGCCCTGTACAACTGGCTTTTCGCCCGCCATGCAAACGGCGTGTTTGTCCTCAGGATAGAGGACACCGACCGCGAACGCACTTTTCCAGAATTTGAAAAAGGCATTATCAACGATCTGAAGTGGCTCGGCATAGAATGGGACGAGGGCCCGCAGAAGGACGGAAAGTTCGGACCTTACAACCAGTTTGCCAGGCTCGATATTTACAAGTCATACCTTCAGAAGTTAATAGATACCGGATGGGTCTATAAATGTTACTGCACGGAGGAGGAGCTTTCCCTGGAGCGCCAGACACTCCTTTCGCGGGGCCTGATGCCGCGATATACGGGAAAATGCCGTGCATTGACGGAAGAGAAATGCCGCGAGCTTGAGGAGTCCGGGCGCAAACCTTCGTACAGGTTCAGAGTGGGCGAGGGTACAATCGAATTTGAAGACGTGATCCGTGGTCCCATGAAATTCAACTGTCAGGCCGTCGGGGATTTCATAATAGTGCGATCCAGCGGCATCCCGGCCTACAATTTCGCGGTTGTAATTGACGACCACCTCATGGAAATAACCCATGTGGTCAGGGGCGAGGACCATCTGTCCAATACCGCCGTCCAGCATATGGTTTACCATGCCCTCGGATTTAGCCCTCCTAAATTTGCCCACCATTCCCTCATTTTGGCAAAGGACCGCTCAAAACTCGGCAAACGGCATGGATCGGTTTCGGTCAAGGACTTCCGGGATAAAGGAATCCTCCCCGAAGCCATGGTCAACTACCTGGCCCTCCTGGGGAGTTCATTCGGCGAGGGAAGGGAAATATTGTCGCGGGAGGAGATGGTCGGAGAATTTTCACTGGACAGGGCCGGGAAGAGCGGGGCCATCTTCGATGAAGACAAGCTTGAATGGGTAAATGAGCATTATATAAGAAAATTGTCCCCGGGCGAACTGCTCGAAAAATCAGAACCTTTCCTTCAGGCGGAGGGTTATAATACTGGAGCCGTCGACCGTGTTTGGCTATCTGCGGTTTTAGCTTCCGTTCAGGGAGAACTCAGGAAGCTGTCCGATGCAGGCCGGGCTCTCAGCATATACTTTGACGACCGGTTCACTATATCGGAAGAGGCCCGCGCGGCCCTTAAAAACGAAAAGGCCCGCAATGTGGCGGAATCGCTTTTTGATGCCCTCCAGGCGACAGAACCGGGTGGCGCATTATACACGCAGGTAACCAGGATGGTCAGGGAACGGACCGGGTTGAAGGGAAAAGATCTCTTCATGCCCATCAGGGCCGCTGTTACGGGCCGGACACGGGGCCCTGAACTGGAAAAAATTTTTTCCCTGCTGGGCCGGGATTCGCTTTTGAAAAGGGTAAATTCATCATTGAACTTGATTGGGTGATCTTAAAAGATGACCGGCTATCCCCGGGGACATTGAAATGAAAAAGGCGGACCATTTGGCCCGCCTTTTTTTATTCCCTTGAGAATTACAGGGGGATGTTGTTGTGCTTCTTGGGAAGCCTGACTTCTGCTTTGTCTTTGTAAGCCTTCAGTATCTGGATAACTCTCTTGCGGGTGTCGCGCGGGGCGATGACTTCTTCGATGATCCCCATGCTCGCCGCGAAATAGGGGTTGTTGAACTGGGCTTCATAAGCCGAGACAAGCTCTTTCCTCTTGCCGGCCGGGTCTTCCGCCGTTGTTATTTCCTTGCGGTACACGATATTGCATGCGCCTTCGGCTCCCATGACCGCGATCTCTGCCGACGGCCAGGCCATGACATAATCCGCTCCGAGGTACTTGCTGCACATCCCGATATAGGCTCCGCCGTAGTCCTTGCGGGTTACGACGGTCAGCTTCGGAACTGTGGCTTCGGCATATGCATGGAGCAGCTTTGCTCCGTGGCTGATGATTCCGGACCATTCCTGATTGGTTCCGGGCATGTAGCCGGGGACATCGGAGAAGGTCAGCAGCGGGATATTGAAGGCGTCGCAGAAGCGGATGAACCGGGAGGCTTTATCCGAAGCCTTGGTGTCGAGGACGCCGGCATCGAATTTCGGATTGTTGGCGATGACTCCGACAGTCTGGCCCATGATCCGGATGAAGGCCACCAGCATATTCCTGGCCCACAGGTCGTGGGGTTTGAATATAAAGCCGTCATCGGCAACGGACGCCACGATTTTTTCCATATCGTAACCGCGGGTGGGGCGGTCCGGAATAATCTTGTCGAGATCGGGGCATTCCCTGTCCGCTGTGTCATTGGTTGCTGAAAATGGGACCGGACTGTGGCAGCTGTCCGGCAGGAACGAAAGCAGGGTTTTGATCTGGTTGATGCAATCAGTGTCGTTTTCAGTGACAAAGTGGCAAACGCCGCTTTTGGTGCCGTGGGCGACAGCGCCGCCTAGGTCTTCATGGCTGACCTCCTCGCCAATAACCGCTTTGATGACATCCGGGCCGGTAATGTACATATAACTTGAATTCTTAACCATGAATACCCAGTCGGTAAGGGCAGGGGAGTAGACCGCACCGCCGGCTGTGGGTCCCATGATCGCGGTGATCTGGGGAATGTAGCCGGACCCGATCGTGTTGCGATAGAATATTCCGCCGTAGCCGTCGAGGGCCGGAACGCCTTCCTGGATGCGGGCTCCGCCCGAGTCATTGAGGGCGACAAAAGGCTTGCGCGCATCGATGGCCATGTCCATGGCTTTCCAGATCTTTTTGGCATGCATCTCGCCAAGGCTTCCGCCGGCACTGGTGAAATCCTGGGCCGCCGCGAATACCGTGCGGCCGTTCACCTCGCCGAAGCCGGTGATCACGCCGTCGGCGTTGATCTCTTTTTTGTCCAGCCCGAACAGTTGTGAGCGGTGCTTAACAAACAGCTGAATTTCCTGGAAAGTCCCCTTATCGAAGAAAAGGTCAATTCTTTCCCGGGCAGTGAGTTTGCCCAGTTCGTGCTGCTTCTGGACCATCTTCTCCCCGCCGAGAGTCTCAAGTTTTGCTTTTCTTTGTTCGAAATCCTTAATTCTGTCTTCTGTGAGTCCCATATATCTTCTCCCTTTTGTGTTGATTTAGAATTTGACGGAATCGAGTATGACTACCATTTGTAATACTCTAATGCAATGGAATTTAGACGATGAGCTATGTTTCGTAATGAAAAATGCCGGATTCCGCGCGGGTAATTCCGCTTGACGGGCACTTACCCCTGCTATATAAATTTAACGATAAGTTTCTGTTCATTTATCACGCAACCGTCCGATTTCCCGCACTGCTGCGGGATAATCTTCTTTAACTTTGTTTCGGTGTCCCAATCCCGTTTCGGAGGAGAATAATGAAATACATTGATGAAGTGGATCTGCGGGGCAAAAGGGTCCTTTTCAGGTTTGACTACAACGTGCCCATAGATAAGGAAGGCAAGATCACTGATGATATCAGGATCAGGGAGACCCTGCCGACTATAAATTACGCCCTCGATGAACATGCAAAAGTCATAATCATGTCCCACCTCGGCCGCCCCAAGGGCGTGGCCGGCGAAAAGCACAGCCTTGCACCCGTTGCGAAACGGCTTTCCAGGCTCCTCGGCAAGGATGTAAGGATG
>CAZKYN010000045.1:0-16641 GCA_964556675.1 uncultured Syntrophaceae bacterium | reverse complement strand
GCCAGATAGTCGGCAGCGAGGGTGCTGCGAAGAGGATAGACGTTGTTGCAATGGCCCTGCATGCCGGATTCATGATCTGGGAAATGGTCAATTTCGACTTGAGCTATGCGCGGCCGGTCTCACCTGCATGGGACCCCGTGTTGAAGGCGTTCCGCAGGGCAGCAGAACCATTCAAATAAGGCAGGCCGTCGCCGTAAAATTACAAAGGGGACCGATTCTCCAGGGCTGATACAGCCATGGCCAGGTTTGTGCCACGATGGTGTATTATTCCCGCCTACTAATTCCCCGGGGCTCGTGCATTGCATGGGGTGACCGTCAGCCCTGTCATCTCGCAGCATCAGTAAAAAGTTTGAGCAGGTATCAAAAGCTGAGACTATGCCCCTCTAAAACCTGATGGGAATGTAAGAAATGTCGATTAGGCCGACAAAGAGCCTCTATATTGCGGCTGTTATTCGACATACCCTATTGGGTTTCCACAGCTTTTTACGATGAGAAAAGAATATCCTTATCGAGAGCGTAAAATCGTCGGACATAATCTGGAGGGTGCACGCTTTTTATTCCGTTTAGATCGAAAATTAGCTATTGTTTATATGAAACCAAATAACAGGGGGGCGCGATGAAAGGCAATGAGAAGCTGCTGGATGCATTGAATGTCCTGCTGGAAGAAGAACTGACCGCCATAAACCAGTACATGGTGCATGCGGAAATGGCGGAAAACTGGGGCTATAAGAAGCTTCACGAAAGCTTCGAAAAGCGCTCAATCAGTGAAATGAAGCACGCAGAGGAGCTGATAGCCCGAATACTATTTCTTGAGGGCACGCCTATAGTCAGCAAACTGGGGGATATAAGCATAGGCGCGGATGTGCCGAAACAATTGGCCAATGACCGCGGCCTGGAACTGATCGCCATAAAGGAATATAATGACACGATCATCCTGGCCGGAGATGTTAAGGATTATGCCACCCGCGAAATCCTGGAGAAAATACTCAAAGATGAGGACCGGCATATAGACGAAATCGAAGAGCTCCAGGACCAGATATCCCAAATGGGGCTGCAGATATTCCTGTCCACACAGGTCTGAATCAGACGATTGATTCCTCTTTCGCGACCGGCGATTTGGGGCTGCTGCACATCTCTCGCATTTATGATGCCGGTGAGGAAACCTAAACATGCATGCGCGGCCGGGCTTCATCGGGCCGTGCCGGCGGCAGGATAAATGGTGCAGGAAAGGAGGATCGATATGCCCGACAAGGAACATACGAGGAGCATCAGCGAAAGCGAAAACCCCTCGATCCCCTCCCCAACTCCCAAGCGAACATCTCGTCCGAGGACAAATCAGGACTGGTGGCCGAATCAGCTTGATTTGTCCGTACTCCACCGCCACTCGAACCTGTGCAATCCCATGGACGAGGATTTCAACTACTCAGAACAGTTCAAGTCTCTTGACGTCGATACACTGAAGCGGGATCTTATAGAGCTGATGACGACATCGCAGGAGTGGTGGCCGGCGGACTTTGGCCACTACGGTCCGCTCTTCATCCGAATGTCCTGGCACGCCGCCGGGACCTACCGGATCGACGACGGCCGTGGGGGCGCCGGCGCCGGCCAGCAGCGGTTTGCGCCGCTTAACAGCTGGCCCGATAACGCAAATCTTGACAAGGCGCGCCGGCTTCTATGGCCGGTCAAAAAGAAATACGGACAGAAGATCTCCTGGGCTGATCTGTTGGTCCTGGCCGGAAACGTAGCGATGGAGTCAATGGGGTTCAGGACGTTCGGTTTCGGCTTCGGCCGGCCCGATGTGTGGGAGCCCGAGGAAGTCTTCTGGGGCCCCGAGGATACGTGGCTCGGAGACGAGCGATACAGCGGCGACCGGGAGCTCACCGGTCCATTCGGGGCGGTGCAGATGGGCCTGATCTACGTCAACCCTGAAGGACCCGGCGGCAATCCCGATCCGCTGGCTGCAGCCAAAGACATTCGCGATACCTTCGGCCGGATGGCGATGAATGACGAAGAGACGGTTGCACTCATCGTGGGCGGCCACACGTTCGGGAAGTGTCACGGTGCGGCGCCCGCCCTCGAGAACGTCGGCCCCGATCCTGAGGCTGCTCCGTTCGAGGAGCAGGGCCTGGGCTGGAAAAACAAGTACGGCACCGGCAAAGGATTGCACACGATCACCGCCGGTCCCGAAGGCGCATGGACCAACAACCCAACACGATGGGACAACGGGTTTCTGGATAACCTTTTTGCATACGAATGGGAGTTGACAACGAGTCCCGCGGGTACGAAGCAGTGGACTCCGAAAAATCCCGAGGCGAAAGGAACCGTACCGGATGCGCATGATTCGTCGAAACGGCACGCTCCAATGATGCTTACGACGGATTTGGCGCTGAGAATGGACCCGATTTACGGGCCGATCGCGAAGCGCTTCCACGGCAATCCGGACCAACTCGCCGATGCGTTTGCCAGGGCGTGGTTCAAGCTGCTTCATCGTGACATGGGTCCTCGCGCTCGCTATCTTGGGCCATGGGTCCCGGAGCCGCAGCTTTGGCAGGATCCCGTCCCCGAGGTCGACCACGAACTTATCGGGGACCAGGAGATCGGCGCCCTCAAGAAGAAGATCCTCGGCACGGGTCTGTCCATCCCGGAGCTGGTTTCTACCGCCTGGAACGCTGCTGCAAGCTTCCGCAAAACTGATAAGCGCGGCGGGGCGAATGGGGGGCGGATCCGCCTGTCTCCCCAGAAGGAATGGGAGGCGAACGAACCGAAACAGCTGGCCAAAGTGCTGCAGGCGCTCGAAAAAATCCAGCAGGAGTTCAATAAATCAAAGTCCGGCCGGAAAAAGGTTTCGCTGGCCGACCTCATCGTTCTTGGAGGATGCGCGGCTGTCGAGGAAGCGGCGAGAAAGGGCGGTCACAATATCACGGTCCCCTTCACCCCTGGGCGCACGGACGCCTCACAGGAGCAAACGGACGTGAACACATTCAAAGTGCTCGAACCGCCGGCCGACGGGTTCCGTAACTACGTGCGAAAAGGAGACCGGCTGTCTCCGGAAACCCGCCTGCTCGACAGGGCAAACCTGCTCAAGCTGACCGCGCCTGAAATGACGGTTCTGCTGGGCGGAATGCGCGCTCTCGACGCAAACTTCGGGCGGTCGAAGAACGGCATCCTCACCGGCCGACCCGAGACGCTCACAAATGATTTCTTCGTGAATCTGCTCGACATGAGCACAGCCTGGAGGCCGTCGGCTACAGAGCCGAACGTGTACGAAGGCGCCGACCGTGCTACCGGCAAGGTAAAGTGGACCGCAACCGCCGCAGACCTTGTGTTCGGGGCGCACTCCCAGCTGCGGGCGCTGGCGGAAGTCTACGCGAGCGACGATGCTAAAGAGAAGTTCGTGCGAGATTTCGCGTCTGCCTGGAATAAGGTTATGAACCTCGATCGGTACGACCTGCTTGCTCAAGGTCGGATCAGTTGCTAGCGCTGCCGGGACTTGCCGCGAGTTCGTGCGTACTTCATCAATTTAATATTGTCATTTTCAGGAAGGATTCCGCCCTCGGCGTCCGGCTGTCGGGGGCCGCGTCAACCCCGGCCCTTTTGAAAACTTGGTTTATATCGCTGCAAATCTTTTCATAACTCCTCCAGCATATCTATATTTTCAGCAAAACTATTTTATGCTTTATCAAACAGCGACCACGGTCACCGTCCCGCATTCACCCCGGCGACGGAAATTCAATCAGGATACGGGTAAACGCTCTCTTGACATTGCCTGAAAGGTGAAATATTCAATTGTATCATTTCCTTTATTTACCGTTTGTTCACTTGCTCTCGGCTCAATTGGGGTGTTTATGGAAAAGCGATTTCCCTTCTGGTCTGTCCGGCATTTACTGCCGTGCATTGCAATGATCCTTTTATTATCCGGCTGCGTTTCAGTCCCGCTGAACAGGCTTCCCGATCCGTCGCCCACCGCCAAGCTGCGGGTGCTGGTTTTGCCCGTTTCCGGGCCGCGCGCCAGGGGCTATTGGAAGACCTCCGACGAGGAATTCTCGCTGCGGACTTATCTCAAGGTCGGCAGGTTCCTGCGGGAAACGGGTATATACGAAGTAATCGCCGCATCGGACCTGGAGAGGGCTCTCGGGGACAGGAAAGTCCATGGTTGGGAATGGAAAGCCGGCGATTGGGCGCTGGCCCGGGAAGCCGGAAAGGCCGTTCACGCCGATTACCTGTTCATCGGGGAGCGGGGCGATTCCGGCATCCTATATATTAATATGACCCTTATCAACCTGGAGACCGGCAGGGAATACTCCACTTCCGACCATATCACGCGGCAGCAGGACTGGGACAGGATGTCCGAGGAATCGATGATGATAGTCAATGCATCCTATCGGAAGATTTTTGCGGCTGCAAAAGCCGACCTGTTCGAAACCGCGCTGCGCAGGGGCCGGATGATGAAAGACAGAACGCCCGGGACCGGCACACCTGAGATTCCTGCCGTGCAGGCTGCGCCGGAAAAACAGGCCCCGCCCGCAATTGCAGCCCCGGACACCGGAAAACCCGCTCCGGCCGTAATTGCGAAAGCCCCCGCGGACGGTAAAGGCAAGAAGGTAAAAGCGCTGCCGCGCGCCGGGAAAGAGAAAACGGCTCAGCCGGCCCCGGCGCAAGAATCGAACGCGCCGGAAAAACCGGAGCGGAAGCCTTCCGCGATTGCACCCGAAGCAAACCCCGAAACCCCGAAGGCAGCGGCGCCCGTCAGGACAAAAGGGATGGCCGCCGGAAAGGTCCGGCTGATTGTCTACGATTTCAATGCCGCCAAACACATGGAAGTCGTATCGCTGATCCTTGCGGATGCCCTGCGGGAGGAGCTGTTCAATCTCGGGCCGTTTGTCCTCGTTAACCGGGAAAACATGGCGCAAGCCGTTGACGAGCTGAAGCTTCAGCAATCGGGACTTGTGGATGAAAAGCAGGCGGTCCGGGTCGGCGACTGGCTGGCGGCCAATGAGATGGTGACCGGCAAGCTGGCCGCACTGGGACAGGTTTATGTCCTCTCGGCGAAGCGGACTGATATCGGCACCTTGCGCGCGCTGGGGATGGGGTCGGTGAAGTGCCCCCTGGGAAAAGAGGAGGAACTCCTCTCCGGAATACCCGAGATCGCGAGGAAACTTGCGGGGGTCAATGACGGAACAAAACGGACCCTCAAATGATATTCTTCATGATTGGTGAAGTCTTCGCATCAGTCACCCCCGCGAAGGCGGGGGTCCAGGTTCCTGTTTCTCCAGGCTAAAATTTGCTCGCGCATCACCCCCGCGATGGCGGGGATCCAGGTAATATAATTACTGGATACAGTCTTTAAGGTCGGGCTGACGGATCGGCGAATCCCCCCTTCCTAAACGGGGATTAAGGAGCATTCCTACCGCTTCAAATCTTCCCTGCTCCCCTTTAGATAATTGTCCGGCCTTAACCGCCGGTCTCTATCGATTCGATGATTTTGCTTATGAAGATATCCTGCTGCCACGCCGTGGGGACCCTTGCCATTCCCAGGCGCACGATCACCAGCTGGCGCGACGGGATGATGCTGACGAACTGGCCTTCGTAGCCGATGCAGTGGAAGGCGTCTGCCGGCACGAGTTTCTCGTCGTCGCCGCCCAGGAACTCCCTCGGGATCTTGAGCCAGAAGTGCGCCCCGTATTTCCTGTCCGGGGCGGCAGGCGCGGGGGTTGACGCGTACCGGACCCAGCCCACCGGCAGGATGCGGCGTCCTTCCCAGACGCCGTCCTGGAGATAGAGCTGCCCGAAACGAGCCCAGTCCCGGGCCGTGGCGTACATGAATGACGAACCGACAAAAGTGCCGGTCGCGTCCCGTTCGATTATGGCGCCCGTCATCCCGACCGGACCGAACAGTGCCCGGGCCGGAAACTGGGCATATTCGTCCTCTCCGACCGTATTGCGCACGATCCGGCTGATTATATTTGTCGTCCCGCTGGAATACATCCACCTCGTCCCCGGCTCGGAATCCAGCTTCTTAATTATTGCGTACCCCGCCATATCCGGTTGCTCGAACATCATGACGGTTACATCTTTAAGGGGGTTCTTGTAGTCCTCCGTGAAATGCAGCCCGCTGCTCATGCGCAGCAGATCGTCCATCTTTATTTTCCCCCGCGGGTCGCCCGGGCCCTGCCATTCGGGGACGGGCAGGGGGCCATCGAGCGACAGCCGGCCATCCTTGACCAGGATGCCGACGAGCGCGCTCATCACGCTCTTGGTCATGGACCAGCCGATCAGGCGGGTGTCCCTGCCGAAACCCGGAGAGTAGCGTTCGGCCGCAATCCGGCCGTTGTGCAGGACGATTACCGCGCGCGTGCGCCGGTGTTTCGCCGGATCTGGTTCCGCGAATGCCCAGTCAAGGGCGGGTACCAGCCGGGGATCATGTTTTACAGGCAGGTCACGCGACCGGGTTGCGGGGGAAAGCGCCGTGCCTGTATAGGGATCGCCGTTATAAACAAGCGTGCATCCGAACCCGTCCCGGCAGGCGGCCTTCCTCTTTATCAGCCCGAAGATTGCGGCGGTGACCTCTTTCTTTTCGAAATCGATATCTGCCTTCACATGCCTGAGGAATGCCAGGTCGTCTGCCGACACATCCGTTTCCAGGACCGATGCCGGGTCGCGGCCCGAGACGAAAACGGCGGAGCCGAGGATCTTGGCCTTATAGGCGGCCCCTATCGACAGGAGATGCGAGGCATAATAAATTGAAGAGCCCGCAATCACCGCTGACAGGACGGCGATCGTGATGAGGACAGCCTTTTTGAGTTTGAGCTTTTCCGCTCTGATCATTTTAAACCCGGCCCGCTTTATTCATAATAAGGTATAAGGATTATCACAAGTGCGGGACTCAATGCACCGCCGATTTGGGGAGAATGCCGCATTGAATCGAATATCTGAAACCTCTCGAACAGAATCAACAAAATGGAAAATTCAAATAGACTGACGCAGTGAAAATGAGTCCTGATCTAATTACCATTATCCAGGACACCGCTGATGAGATCGGCAAGGATTTTCATGCTGATCGGCTTCAGGATGAAGTGGCGGATCCCGATCTTCTTTGCTTTTTCCTCGGAAATGATGTCGCTGTATCCCGTGCAGAGGATTATCGGGATATCGGCCCTGATCTCCAGCATTCTGCGGGCCAACTCGGCGCCGGTCATTTTCGGCATGGTCATATCCGTGATGACAAGGTCGCAGCCGTCTGGATTGGCGCGGAAATGGTCAAGTGCTTCCATACTGCCGGTGAGGGATGTGACCGTATAACCGAGAGATTCAAGCATGATCTTCCCCAACTCGGCCAGGCCCGGTTCATCGTCGACGAAAAGGACCCTCCCGCTGCCGCGCGGGATCGGTTCGGAAATTTCCTCCACGGCCGGCCTTCCCTCCTTGTGTATGGGCAGATACACCGTGACCATCGTACCCCTTCCGGGCCGGCTCGATATGTCTATGGCGCCTCCATGGTTCCTGACAATCCCGTACACCACGGAGAGGCCGAGCCCCGTCCCTTCTTCCGGGGGTTTCGTTGTGAAGAACGGGTCAAAAATCCGGTCCATGATTGCCGGGTCTATGCCCTTTCCGGTATCGCTGATTTTAAGTCTTGCGTATTTGCCGGGAGCAAGCCCCGGAGGGTGGGGCATTTCAGGATTTCCTGCTTCCTCCTGCTCAAGGCTGATTTCCAGGATACCGCCCCCTTCCTTCATCGCATGCGACGAATTGGCGCAGAGGTTCATCATTATCTGCTGTACCTGGGTGGCATTGGCCAGGATGATCGAGGAGTCTTCCGGTATATCAGCGGAAATCGTGATCGTTGACGGCAGCGAGGACCTGAGCAGGTTCAGGCTTTCCCTGACCAGGGGCTCCAGGTAAACGGGCTTCCTCTCCTGCTCCTCGTGGCGGCTGAAAGTGAGTATCTGTTTGACGAGGTCCCGGGCGCGTTCCCCCGCAATGTAGACCTGCTTGAGATAGTGCCTCTGGAGCTCGTCAATTTTCCCGCTTGCCAGCGCTATATCCGTGTAGCCCAGGATGGACATGAGTATATTATTGAAATCGTGGGCGATGCCCCCCGCGAGAGTCCCGATTGCCTCCATCTTTTGCGCCTGGGCCAGTTGCGCCTCGAGCCTGGCGCGGTTGTCCTCCATCCTCTTGCGCTCCGTTATATCGCGCGTGCTGCCCTGCAGGCCGATGATGTCCCCATCCGGGTTGTAGAGCCAACTGGCTACGACCTCCAGGTCTATTATGGTCCCGTCTTTCCTGTACTGCCGGGCTTCCACTATTTTCCCTTTCAGCCTGGATTCAGGGTCCTTCAGGAGTTCGGTCGCAATGGTGTCCATGATCCAGGGGACGTCCGATTCGACAATGAATTTCCCGAAATGGCTGCCGACGATTTCTTTCGTTTCGAAACCGGAAAGCGTTTTCCATGAGGGGCTTACGTATGTGAAATAACCGTCCAGGCCTAATGTCCAGATCACGTCGGAAGAGTTGTCGGCGAGGAGACGATACTTCTCCTCGCTCCTGCGCAGGGATTCTTCGGCCGCTTTCCGTTCGGTAATGTCCGATGTTATCAGCAGCAGGCGAAGTTCACCGGAATAATACAGCGGGGTGAAACTGCAGGAAAACCAGGCCTCTCTGCCAAAAGTTGTGAAAAGGTGGAATTCAGATGTCCGGGCCTGTCCGGTCTCGATGGTCTGTTCTGCGGCCTCGAGCATTCCGGATTCCTTCCATGATTTGAGGAGGCGGAAATTTTGGGCCAGCAGCCGGTCGACGGTGCAGCCCACAATCCTTGCGACTTCCTCATTGGCCGAAACGCATTGGCCCGATGCTTTGTATGTGATGATGCCGAAAGGCGCTGCATTGAGAATGGCCTGATTGTACAGCAGGGCATCGCTGACCAGTTGAGCGGTTGCCTTCTTCTCCGTTATGTCGAGGTTGAAGCCCTGATAATAAAGTATGTTGCCGTCCTTGTCCCGGACCGGCCGCATGCTGATGGAAAGCCAAATGCTGCTGCCGTCCCTGCGGCGAAGCTCGCACTCGTGTCCGAATACAGCTCCGTTTTTATTGATGGCGTTGAGCAGCTCATCGCGCTCGGAGGCATTGACATACAGATCGTTCTTAATATCTGTTACGGAATGGATCATTTCTTCAGGCGAGGAATATTGGAACATCTCCGCCAGGGCGCGGTTTGCCGTGATGAGCCTGCCCTCGGGAGTGGTCTGGAAGATGCCCTCTATCGCGTTCTCGAAAAGTTGCCTGTATTTTTCCTCGGCATGCTTCAGGGCCTCTTCCGTCCGCTTGCGCTCGGTGATATCCTCCAGTATGCCGATCACGGCAGGGGCGCCGTCATCAGAAACGACGAGGTCGGCCCGTGAATGGATCCACCTCAACTCGCCGTCCCCGGCCCGGAAGATGCGGAATTCCTCATCATATTTGTTCAGCCCTGATATCAGGCCCCGGAAGACATTCTCCATTCGCGAACGGTCTTCAGGATGGACCATTTCTTCCACCCTCTTGAGTGGACGAACGACAGATTCCGTCCCGGCAATTTCCACTCCGTAGATAAGCGCGGATTCCCTTGAGCCCCAGATCTTATCTTTCTCAATGTCATATTCCCATGTCCCCAAGCGACCGATGGAATGGGCCTGAACCAGTCGCGCCTCGCTGCCGCGCAGGGCCTTTTCCAGGCGTTTGTGAGCGGTTATATCCGTGGCGATATGGATGATCTTGTCTATTTTCCCGTTATTATCAAAGATAGGGGTGCAGGAAACCAGGAAAGTGCCCCCGAAGGCGCTCATTTCCATTTCAACTGGCTCCGCTATATTTTTTCTGAGCAGCCGCTGCAGAGGGCAGGAATCGGGATGCGTCTTCGAGTCCCGGCCGTGGAATATCTCGTAGCATTTGCTGCCGATGATTTCCTCGTCGGACTTTCCCGAGATTTCCGCAACGGCGCGGTTTACGGCAATTATGTTGTGGTCGGCGTCAAGGATAACTGCGGGGTGCCCGATTGCCTGGAAGATGCTCTCCCATTTCAGATCGGGGTGCTTGTGGCTTTTCCTGCGCTCTTCTTTCAGCATTTCAACTCAGGGCCGCGCGGATTCAGTTTCAGCAACAATCATCAAAACAGATATGGATTGGCGTCCAAGCTCTTTGGGTCAGGATAAAGCCGGTTTCTGGAAAGTAGACCGGCTCTGCGCACGGGGCAAAAATTATTTTCCTTACTATCATAATGCAGCCGGCGTTGGCTATCTATTTGAGGCGGCTGAATCTGCCCGGCGTATGCTTCTGAACACGCTTGAACCGGAGTTTTCACAGGCGGAGATCATATCCTCGTCGACAAGGGCGTGCAGGATGGCCCCGGCCTGGAAATCCAGGTTGCGCCGGGTACCCTTGAACCCCGAAGTTCCGAGCAGCGTGCTGCAGATCTCCTCCCTGGTCAGGCCATCCGGGTGCTGGGCCAGCAGCTTCAGGATAGCCTTCCTCAGAAGACATGTTTCCCGGCGGGCGCTCTTTTCGGGTCTGATAATGTCCTCGTCCTCCTGGTGCGCAGGTTTGCAGGTTGCAGTTACAGGCCGAATGCGGCCGATCCCCGGAAGGGTAAGAGCATCAAAAGGGGAAAATGTCAAGGCGGGGCGGAGGGGCCTACCTGTGCATGCCCCCTGCGCCCCCGTGGGGCATTCCGACTGCGCCTCCGTGGGGCATTCCACCTCCGCCATGAAACGGTTCACCGCCTCCATGCGGTATATTCGAATGAGGGATGCCCGCAGGCGAGGGATGCACGGGAGCCGCCCGGGGGACAGGCGCTGCACGAGGAATAGCCGCCCTGTGCTGCGGGACCGGGTGCGGCGGGACGGTCCTCATGCCTTGGACCGGACGCTCGTGGGGTGCATGGAAGACTCTCCTTTCGGCGTTCGGCACCCCGGTGGAAAGGAAGGCATGTCCCCGCGGCGCGCCAATGCCCCGGAATGTCCTGCCGTTGAACCGCGCCATCGGATCGACCCGGAAAACCCTGTGCGTCCTGATGTCATTAAAGTGATTCGAGACAAATACGACCCGGTTGTGCACAAAAAATGACCGGTGGAAATCGTGCAGGACGAAAAAACCCGGGAACCAGAAACCGGCATAGATGAAGGGAGATGGCACCCAGCCGTAGAGGTAATAATAGTCCGGGGGAGGGGTGTAATAGGTGACGACCGGCGGGCCGTAATTGTTGTAATAATTATTGATCACCGCGGGACTGGGGTAATTTTCGGCCTGGGGCGCCTGGAAGGGAGTTCCGTCGTAAGGCGCAAGCGGTAGACCCAGAGATGCATTCAATTCCCGGACCCGCGCCAGGGCTGTTTCCCTGTTCAGGGATAGCCTGCCGCCGTCCGCGGCTGCCGCCAATGACTGCCGGATCTCGCTCACAATATCCGGAGTAACGGGATAATCTGCAATCCAGCCGTTGCGGGGAGTTATGCCTGCCTGGCCAAGGCGGGTCTCCGCTTCGATTTCATTGTTCGCCGGAGGCAAACCCAGGGCCTTGACCAGATTGATTGCGTAGTCGCCCTCGCGGACAACGGGAGCGCCGACGGGCGGCGGCCCGGCCGGCTGCGCTTCGGCCTGCAGCGGTATGATTGCTAAGAACACGATCAAGGCTTTTATTTTCATAGACTGTTCCCCCCGGAACGATTCGGAATTGAATCAGCAAATACCAATGATTTGGCCGGGCAGGAGAAAAATCAATCGGCTTCGCTATTATTTATCCGGACGGGAAGGATTAGATTTGCGGCCGGAAAGCGGTAAACGGCCTGGCTCTCGACGCTCTCGTGTTCATTTTATTCCCGGGCTCCCGCAGCGCTTTCAGTGGCGAGTCGGCCGATAGTCTCCAGAGCATGCTCGACAGCAGGCGACCAGTGGGACGAATTGAGCCTGATGAAATTCCGGTATTTGCCGGAGTTCGAGAAAATCGGCCCCGGAGCTATGAGGATGTTTTTTCCCAGGCAAAGGTTGTACAGTTCCAGTGAGTCGACCTCTCCCGGGAATTCGACCCAGAAAATGAAACTCCCTTCGGGGCGCGTCGTCTTGGTCCCTTCGGGGAAGTGCTTTCTCACTGACTCGATCATTCTGCCCAGCTGCATCTCGTAGATGCGCCTTATCCGGCGCAAGTGCCTGTCGTATCCCCCCATTTCCAGGAACTCGGCGATGGCGAGCTGGGGCGGCGAGGCCGGGGCAATGGTGTTGATGATCCTCTGCCTCTCGATCTCCTCCCGGAAACGGCCGGAAGCGACCCATCCCACGCGATATCCGGACGCCAGCGTCTTGGAAAAAGATGAGCAAAGGACGACCATATCGGCCCTGTCAAAAGATTTGGCCGCGCAGGGGCGCGAGTCGGAAAAAGACAGGTCGCCGTAAATGTCGTCTTCAATGAGCGGTATCCCCCTGTCGGTCAGCATTTGAACGAGCGCCTTCTTCCGATGGTCGGGCATGCAGCTCCCGGTGGGGTTGCTGTAATTGGCGCTGACGAGGCACGCCTTGATTTTCGTCTGCTCCAGGGCGTATCCCAGCGCCTCCAGGCTGAGCCCTTCTTTGGGGCTCGCCGGGATCTCCACTATCTTCAGACCCATTGCCGCCATTGCCTGGAGGTGGTTGAAGAAGAAGGGGGATTCGATGGCGACGGTGTCGCCCGGCCTGCAGACGGTCCTGAGCGTTATCGCCAATGCTTCCTGGCAGCCGGTCGTTATTACGATCTCATCGGGAGTGATTGCATAACCGGCCTGGATGGCGCGCCGGGCGATCTGCTTTCGGAGCGGCTCGTAGCCGCTGGAGAATATATAAGAGGCGCTCAGAGCGCCCCTGGCCCTCACGGCCCCGGCAAGCATGCGGTTGAGCTTTTTCACGGGGAGCAGGTCGATATTGGGGGTGGCCAGGCCCATATTAAACAGGGTCCGATCTGCCGAATCGCTGATAATGCGGCGGGCTATCTCATCCGGTCCCGCCTGCGCCGGCTTAAGCTCTTTTTTCAGCACGGAAGGTTCGGAAGCCGGCCTTAGCGCGGGAGGCGCGACATAATAGCCCGACTGGGGACGCGCCTCGACGAGGCCCCTGATTTCCAGCAGCCTGTACGCCTCAAGCGCCGTCGAAACGCTCACCTTCATGGAGCGGCTGATGTCGCGGATCGACGGGATCCTGTCGCCCGCTCTGTAGGTGCCGCTGCCGATGAGGTGGCTCACCCGGGCGGCTATTTTTTCATACAGCACATCTTCCCTGTCTCTCATAATGAAACTCCAGGTCGGGATATAGCGCCTGCATTCAAAAAAGGACATGCACAGCTGCCTCGATTTCATACCATAACAGTTCAGGAAAGTCATAACTGTTCGCCAATTAATTATGAATTTCTGAATCTGTTCCTTTTCCGGTTTTTTGATAATTGGATTGGAAGAGGAGGAGGAAGATGATCCCGATATCGGAAAAAGTTGTGACACTCAGGGGGCGGGAACTGTTCAGCATAAAAAAGGACAGCCGGGGTATGATGATCTCCTGTCGGACAGGCGTGCTGTGGCTGACCCGCGCGGGCGATTCCGCCGACCATCTCATCAGGGCGGGGGAACAACTCTCCGTCCCCGGCGGGAGGCTGATACTAATAAGCGCCCTGGAAGATTCCGTCTTTGAGATCGGCAGGACCGCGCGGAGGATCTAAACCGCCCAATTCGTTATGAGGGTTTCGAGCATATCGAGCGGTATGGCGCCGTGGCGGAGCACCTCGTCATGGAATGCGCGCAGGTTGAACCGGGCGCCCATGTTTTTTTCAGCGCTTTCCCGCAGCCCGCGTATCCTGAGCTGGCCCAGTTTGTAGGTGAGCGCCTGGGCCGGCATGACGATGTACCGGTCGATTTCCACGACTGCGTTATGCTCGCTTGTCGCCGCATTCTCATAAAAATAGTCGATTGCCTTTTGGCGGCTCCAGCCCATAGCGTGGATGCCCGTATCGACAACGAGGCGCACAGCGCGCCAGATTTCGTTTGTCAACTGCCCGAACCGGGAGTAGACATCCCGGAAAAAGCCCATCTCGTATCCAAGGCTTTCGGCGTAAAGGGCCCACCCCTCGATGTATGCCCCGTAGAACACATGTTTGCGGAACTCGGGCGCGTTCTCTATCTCATCCGACAGCGCGATCTGCAGATGGTGGCCCGGCACTGCTTCATGCAGGGCGAGGGTTTCCATCTCCCATTTCGGGCGGGACCCGATCTCGGTCGTGTTCACGAGGAAGTAGCCGGGGCGACCTGCTTTGTTTGAGCCGCGCTGGTAGAAGGCCGCAGGCTGGTATTTGGCCAGGTATTCGGGGATCGGCTTTACTCCGTACGGCTGGCGGGGCAATTTCCCAAAAATCCTGATCAGCTCCGGGTCGGCTTTCTTGCAGACGTCCCGGTAACCTGAAACAAGCTGTTCCTCGTTATCAAAATAGAAACGGGGATCGGTCCGGAGGAAATGGAAGAACTCTTCGCAGGACCCCTGGAAGCCGGATTCCCGCCGGCAATTTTCCATTTCGGCCTTGATCCGCCTGACCTCGGAAAGTCCGGTCTCATGGATTTCCCGCGGCGAAAGCCGGGTAGTCGTCATGTACCGCACGCAGTAATCATACCATTGCGGACCCTGCGGAAGGTCGCGGATCGCAATCGTTTCACGGGAATCCGGGATGTAGCGTCCGGAAAGATATTCCCGGAGTCTCCGCAGCGCCGGCAGCGTCTCTTTTCGAAAAGCGTCCCGGGCGGCAGAGCGCAATTGCTCCAGTTCCTGCCGGGGCAGGGTGGAGGGGAAATCCCTGAGCGGCTCGAGGACCGGGTTGTCTTCAGGACCGGGTGCGATCAGGCTGTCGAGCTGCTGGAGCACGTATCCCAGGGTGACTTTGGGGGTCGTGACACCCTCAGCCAGGCCCTTGTCCAGCAGAGCCATCGTCTGGTCCACGGACGTCCCGAAAGCTTTGAGTCTGCTGATTATATCTTCAAAATCGTGCAGCGTGAATTTCGGCATGGCGTCGAGAATGATGGACAGGGTCTGATGCGCGCCGTCCATCTGGGAGATCCTCAGGTATTCGGACGGGAATTGAGAGCCCTCTATAGCCATTTCGTAGTTGTACCGGAAAAGGTCATAGCTGAGCCGGTCCTCCTCCGTCAGCTTTTCCCGATTTATCGAAAGCAGGGCCTTGAGGGGCGCCTTCAGCTCGCGCTTGCGCCGATCCACCGCCTCCGTGGAAAGGTCCGTCCAGCGGCCGTTCTGCCCGGGGTAACCGGCCAGGGTGGCCTCTTCCGGGTACTCCCTCGTGGTGTAATCCCATTCGGCCCTGAAAAGGTCGTGGAGCCGCTCGCCGTCGGGTTTTGCGCCGGCCTCGATCGCCGCGCAGGTCTGCTCGAAAGAAGTCATGATTTCAGGTCCTCCGCAGGTTGATTCAGCAGGTCTATTCTTCAATTAATCGGAAGCTAATGCAAAGCAAATATCGACCACGGGATGCCGCCGCAAAGGTGACATCCGACCCTGAGATATGCTATTTATAAAAGGCATAGTCAAGGACGGATCCCGGTAATTTTCTTGAATGGATGCTCCGGCCGTGCATCGGAACGGGCTGAAGTTATATCTTGTCCTTATAATCGTGCCGGCCGCGCACCCTGGTTGCCGGGGCTGTCCAGTAAATTTTTCAGGCGAAAATTTCAGGCTATCGACTTCTTGGATTTATTTGGGCCCGCGGCCCTGAGGGCCGGGCAATAACCGGAAATAATCGATAAAGGAGGCAGAAATGGAAAAAGAGTTCGGTTCTGTGAACAGGAGACAGTTTATACGCGGACTGGGCCTTGGCGCCGGCTTGCTGACAATAGGCAATTTCGATATTGCCGATGCCGCCCTGCTGCCTAAGTCTAAGCGGAGCGAAAAATTCGACGTCGTGGTGATCGGGACCGGTCTGAGCGGGATGTGTTCCGCTGTAGAGGCAGCCAATGAGGGGGCCCGGGTGGCCGTCCTGGAGAAAGCGGCGGAGCCGGGCGGGAACTCGAAACTTGCCGGCGGGCTCATCGCCATACCGGCTGAGAACACCAAGGAAAAGAAAAATGAATATTTCGAGGACTTCATGAAAAAAAGCTCCGGAAAGGGCAATCCCGTCCTTTCCCGGGTATTGGCCGAACAGTCATTTGACGGGGTCGAATGGCTGAAAAAACAGGGCGCGGACATGACCGAGCCGGTCACGGTCGCCGGTTACCGGGTGAAGAGCGTCATATTCAAACCGTCCGCCTACAAGGGCATGCCGAAGGGCCTCGAGGCGCTCCGCACCGCCTTTGGCAAAAAAGGCGGCAAAATCTTTTACCAGACAAAGGCGAAACAACTGATCATGAACGACAGGGGCGCCGTGGCCGGTGTCCGCGCCCAGGATGCCTCCGGGCTGAAGGATTTCCTGGGCAATGCGGTCGTGATCTGCGCGGGCGGTTACGGCGGCAACAAGCAGATGCTTGACACCTTTGTCGATCCCAACGCCGAAGACATGATGCTGCGCGGCGCCAAGAAGGCCAGGGCAGACGGGATGGAGATGGCGCGCGAGGCCAGGGTCTTGTGTGTCGACATGGTCGGCATGCACTCAGTGCACATATCGGC
>CAZKYN010000044.1:0-16854 GCA_964556675.1 uncultured Syntrophaceae bacterium | reverse complement strand
GCGGAGGTTATTAAGGTGGAAGATACGGGCAGGGGAGACTACAGCCGCTGGAAGCACCCTTTGTTCAGCAACGCCATGGTGGACGATACTATCAGCGCGTATTTCGCGGCCCTGAACCGCAATAAAAAAAGCATCAAATTGAATTTGAAGGAACCCGCCGGGAAGGAAATCTTCCTGAAGCTGGCCGGGAACGCCGATGTTGTCCTGGAGAGTTTCCGGCCGGGCGTAATGGACCGGCTCGGCGTCGGTTATGAAACCCTGAAGAAAAAAAATCCGGGCCTCATTTACTGCGCCTTATCAGGTTACGGCCAGGACGGGCCTTACAGGCTTAAACCCGGCCACGACAGCAATTACCTGGGCATTGCCGGCGTGCTGGGAATGCAGGGCGTAAGGGGAGGCGCTCCCATTATGTCCGGCATCCAGATCGCCGACGTCTGCGGGGGAGGCCAGATGTCTTTTGAAGGCATTCTCCTGTCCCTGCTGGCCCGCGCCAAGACGGGCAAAGGCCAATTCGTGGACATCTCGATGCTCGATTTTTCCGTCAGCCTGCTGGCGCAGCATGCGGGGAACTTTTTCGGCGACGGCGAGGAGCCGCGCAGGAGCGAGATGAATCTGAACGGCGGGTATGCATGCTTCAACATCTACAAGGCCGGCGACGGCAAGTATATAGTGCTGGCCGCCTTGGAAGATAAATTCTGGGAACAGTTCTGCATTGCAATTAAAAAAGAGCATTTTATAAAAGATATCATGGCGGACCTGCCCCGTCAGCTTGAAATCATGGCCGAACTGCAGAGTCTTTTCGAGCAGAAGTCCTGTGCCGAGTGGATGGAATTTTTTGAAAAGGTGGACACGTGCATAACCCCGGTGAACAACCTGCAGGAGGCTTTTTCAGATCCTCAGGTCCTGCACCGTAAAATGTTGCAATCCCTGACTTATCAGAGCGCGCACGGCAAAAAAACCATCAAACAGGTGGGGATTCCGATCAAGCTGTCGGAAACGCCCGGGTCCCTGAGGATGGGGCCGCCGAGATTCGGCCAGCATACCGATGAGGTGCTCGCCGGCGCGGGATATACAACCGTTGAAATTGAAGAATTTCATAAAAAAGGGATATGTTAAAAAAGTAAAAGAAAGAACCTGAAGCGAGATAAAGGCGGCTGGTGTGAATTGCATCTAATAGGGATTCAGCTGTTTGCCGTGTCCCGGCGATCATTCCCGTGCAATTCATACCAGCCGCCAACAATACCTTTCCCGCGCCGTGAAGGCGGCTCGGCAAGAGCGCCTGTAAGAAAATACCGGGACTGCCGAAACGCTCGGGGACGGGCTGAAAGACCTGGCATGGTATTATGGTTATGACAAATCAAAGCCGGGCATGAGAGGAAATTTCAAAAAAAGGACGGTTACTTTCTCAGCTTTCGCATTATGGTCGTACGGTGCACTTTCAGCGCCTTTGCCGTAAGTTCTATGTCGAAATTGTTCTGACGGTAAACATGCTCTATCAATTTTCTCTCATAACGGGAAACAGCCTGATCCAGGCCGACTCCGGGGACATTAAAGTCGGCATCTAAGTCGATGCCGGAGGCGAACGTAACAGACTGGAGCTCGTCAAGAATATAGTCTCCCGTTACCTGTTCATATGGATAGATGACCACGATGCGTTCAATGAGATTTCTGAGTTCCCGTACATTCCCCGGCCAGGGATAATTAAGCAGAGCCTGAATTGCAGACGGCGTCAGGCTTTTCCTGACCTTATGATGGTTACACATATCCGTGAAAAGTGTAGTAGCCAGAGCATAAATGTCTTCTACGCGAGACCTCAGCGGTGGTATAAAGATCGGTATCACATTGAGGCGGTAGAACAGATCCTCCCTGAATCTCCCCTCCTTAACCAGGGTAGGCAAATGCCGGTTCGTTGCCGCCAGAATACGTACATCCAGTCTTTCTGCACTGAGGCTTCCGACGGGCAGGGCTTCTTTGTTCTGCAGGAATCTCAGCAGCTTAACCTGCTGATTGAGCGGGATTTCGCTGATTTCATCGATGAACAGCGTCCCGCCATGCGCGGCATGAACCAATCCCTTCTTTCCTGTGTTCAGGGCCCCGGTGAACGAACCCTTCTGGTATCCGAAAAGCTCGGATTCAACCAGCATCTCCGGTATTGCGGCCACATTGACGTAGATAAAGGGCTTATTATGGCGGGGGCTCATTTGATGGATTAATTTGGCTACCACTTCCTTGCCGACTCCCGATTCACCGGAAATCAATACGGTCGAATCCGATGCCGCCACCTGTACGGCTCTCTGCAGGACATTCTGCATACAAGGGCTTTTGTAGATGATGCCTTCGATTGAAGACGGGAAGACGGTCAGAGATTGCTGTAATTCGGAACCGATTTTTTCTTGGTGGAAAGGATAGGCGGCTATTGTGACAAAAACGATTTTCCCGTACTGATTGAAAATCGGATTTCCGGTCACGATCAACCGTTTACCCGTATAGATCTTCTGTTCGAATGAGATGGGAGCCTTTCGATCGAGTGTCTCCAATGTTGCATAACGATCGCAGTATTTCAGCGACATCAATTTTTTCAGGCTTTTACCGACCCATTCTTCAGCTTTTACATCTGCGATGCCTTCGTACTCTTCATTGATGCCCAATACGATCCCATTGGCATCCACCAGGAAGATGCCCGGGTTCTCTTCTGAGTCATTGAGCTTCATATTCATGAGGGCAAATCCTAAAAGGTCCAGTTCTGAACCTTCAATCAAAGTCTGAGAATGCTGTTTCCAGACCCTGTTTCCATTAAATCAGACCGGCTTTTGCATATATGCCGGATTGTGAATCGCTCTTTTCTGCCGGGCCTCAGCTGATGGTGGTTTCTCAAGATGACGATTGAACTCGGAACTGCACGTGCGCCGATTTCCGCCGTGCCGGCATTATGCCCGTCCTGAGCCGTCATCCTGCGCGCTTTGCGAAGTCCGATGCGATTCATGAACTGCCGCGGGAACACCGAGGTCGCTGCTTTGAAGTTGTAATGGAAGGCGAATACACCCATATTGGCCTCTCTGGCCGGAGACTCTAAATGGAATTCGAGGCTGTAATCTGTATGGCTCTGCTTCAACAACTCGCATCAGCCGGAACCCGTCGTACTGGACAGCGCAATCGATGCGCAAAGACGAATTTCTGCCATCCCCCCTTCCGCCGGGGCGACGATGAGTTGATTGACAGTTGCAGGTCCTTGTACGATCAAGACTGAGAGGGGCTTCCTGGGGCAACCTCGATTTCCTGCTCGAACAATAATTAACCAAGCGAATACTAACATATTTTCGACAATAGGCAATAGTACATTTATAACATGTTGGCGGCGAAAATTCGTGACCCGGCCGACTTATATATCCACGCGGCAACAACTCGTTCAAAAAGCTTACACCTTAAAAAAATCAAAAGGTTATCCTGCGCCTGGAGAGAAATCGCATCGAAGCCGGTTCACGCAAAAACGTATTTCACAGGCAAAAGCCCCGGATTCTGAACGCAATCGGTTAATAGAACAAATCCCTACACACTGCCCCCTTGAGGGCAAGGTCGGTCTTTCAGCTTCCTCCAGTTCTTCTCAGCTTTTAGCGGGAGCAATGAACACTCCTGATAAACCTTCCGGTTTCCACATTTCGACTGCGCCTGAACGAAACGCGGAGGAAAAATAACCCGGCCACCGGGATTCGGAAACTGAACCTTGGTTCATACGACAAATTTATTTTTGATTTGCCGATAGCGCCTTCCGGGAGCTTCAAAAATCAGGACGTTTATTTTTATTGCGTTTTGCTGAGAATATCTCGTGCAATGAGCATTTTCAGAATCTCTGTCGTCCCCTCATAAATCGAAGTGATCCGCACATCGCGTGTATAGCGCTCAATAGGATAATCCTTTGTGTAGCCGTATCCTCCGAGCATCTGCAATGCGTTATAACAGGCCCGTTCGGCAGCTTTGGTTGCGAAATACTTCGCCATTGCGGATTCACTGCCGAAATACCTGCCTTGCTCACAATGATAAGCTGCATTCAGCAAAAGAAGCCTGGCTGCTTCAAGTTCGGTGTACGACTCGGCGATCATCCATTGAATCGCCTGAAAATTGCTGATCGGCCGGCCGAACTGCTTCCGTTCTTTGGCATACCGTGTTGCATAATCCATTGCTGCAAGACCGACGCCGAGGGCCAGGGAACCCACTCCGATCCTGCCCCCGGCCAATCCTGTGACCGCCAAACGAAAACCTTCATTGAGTCTGCCCAGGAGCGCGGTTTGGGGGATACGGCATTCCTCAAAGACAAGCTCATTCGTTGATGCGATATTTTGACCCATTTTGCGTTCGTTTTTCCCGACTTTCAGACCTTTTGTCCCGCCTTCCACCAGAAATGTGCTGATGCCTTTGCCTTTCGGGGCCTTTGAATCCGTTACAGCCCAGACAATGAACAGGCCCGAATACTCGGCGCTGGTGATGAACGTTTTTGTCCCGTTCAAAACCCAATCATTTCCGTCGGCGGCTGCGTTCAACCGCATGGATGCAGCATCCGAACCGGAAGCGGATTCGGTCAGGGCAAAACTCCCCGCATAGTACTCGCCTGAGCACAGTTTCGGGATGTAATTCTCTTTCTGTTCTTCCGTGCCCGTGGACTGTATCACTTCACTGACCATATTGGTTACCGACACTGTGTCCGCGGTAGCTGCGCAGGCCCGTCCCAGTTCAGTCATGGCCAGACTGAATGCAACCATCCCGGCCTCGGAGCCGCCGTACCTGCTTTTAATATTGATTCCTGCAAGCCCCAGCTGAGCCAGCTGCCGCAGGATTTTCAGAAAAGTTTCCCGATCCCTTTCCTCGTCCATTTTGGCGGCTGCTGGATCTATCAAGGTTTTGGCGATATTGCAGGCCATCTCACGGATGGCCTTCTGCTCATTGGTTAAATCGAATTTCATGTCTGCTACTCTTCCCGATATCTGCAATTCTCTTCAAGACCTCGGAGACTATACAGGCGGGGAGAACATACTTTCCGTCAACTTTTGACCCGGAAACAGTTACGCAAGGGGAATCCGTGGGATTGAAAGCTGAAGCGCAATCCGACGCGCAGCCGCTGAGAAAAATCACCAGAGCAGAATGAGAACAATTATAGACCACACAATACCCCATCTCTCTTAACCTGCCGTCTAATTGCATAGCTATATTGTTGCGCTCAATCAGCGGATTGCATCCGCCGCAGAACTGAATGCCCACCTTCAATTTGGAAGAAGAAAATTTCAGCTCGCCGCCATCTGCTGCGGTCAGTTCGGGCCTATGAAAGTAATGATCTAATTTCATGGATGGGTTGCTTTCATTTTCATTTCCCGGACAAGACCGGGCCGGACAAAGAATAATTCGCATTTTATTTGCATGTTGCATGCCAGCAGGAAATCGCAGAATGTCGCCTGTATTCATTGCACAGGCGATTTTTCGCCTGAATCGCGAACGGATTGCATGTCAAAGAGCTGATAGAAAAATTGTCTCCGGATATTCCTGTGCAGGGATGCACAGAATTCCGTGCGCGTCAGCACAGGAAAATCCGGCCTGCCCCTTGAGCAAGCACAAATTATATTGCGGTTAACATTCAGGTTTTTACGAAACGGCCTTGATGTCTTTGCCGGCCTGGAAGCGATTTAGAAGGCGTATTATTGCTGGTATGACATTTGCCTCCTTATGCATAAACGAATACTCCAAAGGACATTCAAGAAGAAGGGAAAGCAAAATGAACAAAATGCCTCAGAAACTTGAAAGAAAGAAATCCGAGGTTTATGCAAACACCCCTATTGCCAAATTCGGAGAGCGGAAATGCGACTTCTCCGGGATGGGACGGAAGTTCAAGAACAAGTTCAAGAATTTCAGAGAGGTCGTCTGTGTTGGGGCGTGCAGGACGCCTTACGGGACTTTGGGCGGATCTTTAAAGCAATTCCAGGCCGTCGAGTTGGGCGCGCTGGCGATCAAGGAAGTCCTCCGGCGCACCGGCGGCAAAGTCAAAGGCGGAGATGTCGATTACGTCTTCATGGGGCAGGTAGTCGCGGGCGGCGCAGGACAGGTCCCGAGCCGTCAGGCCACGATCCTCGCGGGGATTCCTGAATCGGTGCCCTCCATTACGATCAACAAAGTGTGCTGTTCGGGAATTAAGCCAATCGACCTGGCCGTCCAGATGATTCAGCTCGGCAGGGCCGAAATATGCATCGCCGGCGGCCAGGAGAGCATGAGCAACGCCCCATTCGCGTTGCCGGACATGCGCTGGGGCGCCCGGATGGGAGTGACGAGCAAGCCCGCTGTCGATCTCATGGTACTGGACGGCCTGTGGGATGCTTTTTACAACAGGCACATGGCCAACCACGGATCAGAAGTCGCCGATGAATACGGCTTCACCCGCGAGGACCAGGATGAATGGGCCCTGCAATCGCAGATTGCGGCAATAGAAGCGATGGAAGCAGGCCGGCTTGAGTCCGAGATTTTCCCGGTCGAAATCAATAGGGGCAAAGAAACCATTATTTTCGACAGGGATGAGGGGCCTCGGCCGGGCACTACCCTGGAAACCCTGGCAAAGCTTCCCCCTGTTTTCAACCACAAGAGCGCAGTGACCGGCAAACCCGGCAGCGTAACAGCCGGCAACGCCCCCGGCGTAAATGACGGCGGGGACGTCTGTCTTTTGATGAGCCGGGAAAAGGCCGACGAGCTTGGGATGAAGCCCCTCTTCACAATCCTTGATTACGCGGAGGTTTCGCAGCCCTGTAAAGATATCGCCACAGTGCCGGGACTTTCCATCAAGAAGATCCTTCAGCAGAATGATCTCACACTGGATGATATAAAGCTGATAGAGATCAACGAGGCCTTTGCGGCGGTTGCGCTCGTCAGCGCCCGCAGTATTCTGGGCATGTCGAAGGAGGAAATGTTCAGGAAGGTTAACGTAAATGGAGGCGCAGTCGCCTACGGCCATCCGATAGGGGCGACGGGAGCCAGAATAGTAATGACGCTCGGGTACGAACTCAGGCGCCGCGGCGGGGGGCTCGGGGTTTGCGGGATCTGCTCCGGCCACGCCCAGGGAGATTCGATACTTATCAAAGTTGAGGCATAGAACTGATGCATTGGACAGGTGAAGATCGGGCCTGAGGTGAAAGGAGTTCTGAAATCCTGTTAACTTTAAAAAAGGGCAATATATTGAAGCCGGCAATAATTATTATAGATATGCTCAAGGATTCGCTGGAAGGGTCGCGCACCACTCCGATAAAGGAAATGGGATGCGCCATAACGCCGGCCATCAACGCACTTACCGCTTTCGCACGTGAGCGTTCCATACCCGTTATATTTTCGATGGACAGCTTTCTGCCCGGAGACTTTATCTTCGGCGGCAGAATGAAAAACCACTCCATCCGGGGTACGGTGGGAGCCCGGGTTACAGATCTTCTTATCCAATCCGAAGGAGATATATTCTCACCCAAGCGCCGATTCAGCGCCTTTTATAAAACGGACCTCGACCAGACTCTTCGCCTGTTCGGGGTCGATACAGTCGTACTCGGCGGGATATCAACCCACTGGTGCGTTCTGGCTTCCGCTTTTGATGCCCTGTCGAATGACTTCCAGGTCGTAATTCTTGAGGACTGTTGCGCAAGCTTCAGCGCCGGGATACACGATAGGTGTCTTGACATCTACCGCGAGAACCCGCTGTTTCCCCTGCTTCGTGTCGCGACTTCGAACGCTCTGATGGCAGAGCTTTTGTAAAATTGAGATTCACGTGATCTATAACTCCTTTTAAGGGGGCCTCCGGAAGCCTCGGCGAGAGCGGAATTCCGGCTCTGGAAATAGAATACGGGGGATTGGATGAAGGGGATCCGCCCGGACAAATATTTGGTCATATATGCCGCTTTGACCAAAAATGGACCGGGGTTAAGCCATGCCCCGGTCCCCTCCCTTTTTAAAAAGTAAAACCGAAATTCACGTTCTTTAGGGGTTGGGAAAGCAGTTGCCTGACATCCTCCCGGGGGCCCGATTATAATTCCGGGTCCCCACCTCCTGAATTTATTCATCGAAACTTGAAAGTGATAGGGGGTGATAATTCATTTTTATAAAGTTCCTGAAGCAAATATAAGCCCGTTAAGGGCTTATATTTTTTTGGGAGCGTCAAGCAAAAATGACCAAAATTCCGCAAGCCCCGGCCTGACCTTCTTCCATTGCGGAATGCAAACGTCTCTTTATTACCTAAAGAGATGCCTTTTGTTTGTCTTGTAGCGATTCGGACCTTATCTCTTTCAAGAAGTTTAAAAAAGCATGCCTCTGCCATTTTTGAAAGAAGAGGTCATTATGTCCTCCCGGTACAACCTTAACGCAACTTTTAGAGAATATCTGGTTGGCTGTCTTTACCGAAGGTTGAATCGGAACAACCTGGTCCTCCGACTGAAGAAAGAAATTTATATTGTATCCATCTTCCCTTAATTCAATTAATGGTTCCTTTATTTTGAAGGACACGATATCTATGACTTCCCTGAAAGTCCTAACCAGGTTCTGTGTTGTTTTAAAGCCCCATTGACTTATACCTTTAATTTCCCTCTTCGCGTATTCCCTTTCTTTTTTTGTGCTGCTCCTCATCGGCAATGTCCTGAAACCGAAATATGCCCCCATTGATTTCAAATAGCCTTTCGCTAAATGGTCCTTTATGAACCCCAGGCAGTGGCCGACAAAAGTGATGTTTTCATTAAAGCCGGGAGGGTTTATGAAAATTATATTTTTTACAAATCCATTATATGTTTTGTCTTTTAACAGGGTCCTGATCACCTCGAATGTCGAGTATGATTGAGCTACGATATCAACTTGTTTTAACTGAAGAGAGTCTTTCATGTAATTCAATGTCTCTTTTAATGAAGCCGGCCTTTCCCTGGCCGGATTGATAAAGATATCCCATGGACCGCCTATCGGGTTCTCTATGGTGGCCACCTCGTATCCGGATTCCATCAGAAATTCGATAAATTCAAGACGGTCCGATATGGGGATACTTGTCCCGCCAAGGACCAGAATCGGCCTTTCTTTATCCTCATCTTCAACCTTAATACCGCGCTGACTGAGCTGCTGTTCTGAAACATAACTGAACCTGAAGCTGCTTCTGGACTGCGGCAGCGTAAAGGCCTTGAGACCCTGTTCAATCAGACCAATAACCCTTCCCGTCGTCCCTCCTTCAATGCTTATCGGCACAGACATTCTTTCAGCCTCGCTTCTTCCGAAATCGTCATAATCCGCGCTTGATGCAAGTATCTCATATGCTGAGAGGCTGCCGTTCCCCAGTATCAACCCCGGCGCTTGCGCCAGCATTTTAAGGGCGACAGCCCATCTTAATCGACGTTTCAATGCAAACAGCAGAACCATAAAATACATTCCTATAAGCATTTTCCACCTCTGAGCCAGGTAAATTCTGTCCATATGGGGAAGCAACGCCCTGCCGCGCATAATAAGTGAATCGTATTCGTAGAGTTTCGTGCACAGCGAACGGTAAATATCGATGAGCTCTTCTACCGAAACTTTCTTCGGTTGAAAAACCACGTTGCGGATGTTGTACAGTTGAGGTTCCGTCGTGAGGATCCGGCCCTCTTTCCCCATGACCTCGGCAAGCTCGGTCCCGGGGTATGGCGTCAGAATGTTCAGCAAAACATGAAAGACTCGATTTTTCTCAATAAATTCCTTTAGTATATCGGCGTTTTTCAGTGACGTATTATCGTCGCCAATAATCGTTGAAAATACTACTTTCATTGAATGCTTATGAATATTTTCTATTGATTCGCTGAATTTCTCCGGGTTGTTCATCTTTTTTTTCATTGTTTTAAGCGTGTCGGGATCGAGATTTTCGAAACCAATGAAAAGATGCATGCAATTCGAATCTTCCATTGCAGCCAGGAGTTCTTCGTCAAAACCAACTGTATAATTGACCTGGGTATACCACGCAAATACGATGTTCTTTCTATCCTGATATTCCTTAAGGACCTTGCAGACGGCCAGGGCATGATTGCGGTCAATCGCAAAGTTGTCGTCAATGAATGCTATGGTCCCCACAAATTTCTTGTTCGATCCACTGGGCCGGTCGTATATCCAGATTTCAGGAGACGGACTCAAATTCAGGACATAATCAACCTCTGCTATGACTTGTTCGGGTGTCTTCTTCCTTACTATGCGTCCATTTGTTTTTGTTACCGTACAGAAATTACAGGCATGCGGGCAACCGCGGGTGGTCTGCAAGTATGTATATAGATACTGCCTGTTTTTTATCAGATCGTATCTCGGAATTCCCGATGTGGTCAGATCGGGGAATTTCTCCGCTTTGTATATCTTTTTAAGTCTGCCTTGTTCGGCATCGTTTATTATTTCAGGCCATAGCTCCTCCGCCTCGCCTATTACAGTACTGTCGACATGAACCGTTACCTCTTCGGGAGCCATCGAGGCATGTATGCCGCCCATCACGACAGGGATGCCCCTTCGTTTGTATTCCGCCGCTATTTCATAAGCTCGCTTGGCCTTGAATGTCATCGCGGTTATTCCGACCAGATCAAAATGCTCTTCAAAATCTATGTCTTCTATTTCTTCATCTATGACTTTTACGAAATGCCCCGGCGGGGTATGGGCGGCGATTGTTGGGAGTGCCAAAGGAACACCCAAAGCCATTTTTTGAAATGGATTGCCCGTGAAAAGAGGACCCAAAAGATTGGCAGAATAGAGATCTCTTCCGGCTTCCGACAAGCAAGCCGGATTAATAAGCGCAATTTTCATTCTACCTGCAATGCGTAAGTTCAGCGAAGTAAGTAGCCGTACATTATGTTAAATGAGCAAAGAATTCAATAATATACTTTCATAATCCACATTTCGGTTGCGTGCCTGACCAATTTCAAATCCATTTTTGAGGAAAAGCCCGCTAAAAACGACCGGAGGCAATCCTCAGCCCTTTTTATGTTGATTGTATTAAGCATCTGTGCTTTTTTAGCGCTCTTTTCGAAACCGGCGGACAAGTCATGGGGAGGTGAAAGTTAAATGGATGATCTCGAAAGAATAAAGGAAGTCATAGGGGAGAAGTCCAAAAAGAACAAGAAAACTCAATACGGGAAATCCCCGAAGCTGAAAAACTGGATGGAAATGATGGGCTGTTTCGGCGACATGTTTTTTGGCGGGAAGGGTAAACTGAATTAATTAAGAATTTTTGGCGGATAAAAACCAGGGCTGGGGAGCAATCTCCAGCCCTTTTTCTATTTTTTTTGGATCCGAGTGGTACCCGGATCCGGCTTTCAGAAAGCCTCTGTCCGGCCCGGCTGCGGATAATGGGAGTGGAGCTTATGCTGTGAGAATACGAGCTGGTATTATGCTCCCGCCGCAAAAAAAACCAGGGGCGACAGTTTGTCACTCCCCCTGGCCCAAATCGCCGATTTGTCGGGAACGTCGGAATTGTTTACAATTTTTCGCCTGGAATTTTCGCCTTTTTTAAGTTTATTCCCGGATTTCAACAGCTTACCACCCCGGTATGTATCTTGCTTGCCCCCACTGTGAATACTTAAAATAAACCATCTAAGCGGAGGGTATAATATGAAATATTTCAGGTCGGCTCTTGTTATCTCAATCATGTTTCTGTTTGTTTCGGCTGTCGCGGCTACTGCTGCAACCCAGACGTTCACTGCGCCGGTTGTTGCCAATGATGACCTTGACGGCTGGACCCAGGGCGGTTTTACCTTTAATGGGCCATGGGACAATTACGGCAATGATTCCCGAAATGCCCCGTTTATGGAGTCGTATGGATCGACCCATTACATAACCTATGCAGGGACGTTTACATTCAACTCGATGAGCCTGGGGGGTTGGCCATGGGACAACTACTGGGATCAGGGCGGAACCCTTTACTTCAATTTCCTCGATTCCAATGGCATTATAATCGACAGCGGCAGTTTCAGACTGCCCGGCGATAATTCATTTTATTCTTACAACGACACTGTTTACGGCGTGCACAGCATAGTATTCAATTCATACGGATTCTGGCCGCGCCTGGACAGCATCACTTACAGCAGCGAATCGGTCCCCGAGCCCGCCACCATGCTTCTGCTTGGTTTAGGCCTGGTCGGCATTGCCGGATACAGAAAGAGAATGAAATAATCAACTCCGATTTATTGCAGGAAAAGGCAGGTCCCGTTGACCTGCCTTTTTTTGAAGCTCGCCGTCTATACCCAATAATATAGTTCAAATATAAATGTCTTCCCTTTCCCTTACCGCAAAATCGATATACCGCGCCGGTTTTCAAAACTGAAACGGCCATTTCCCCGGCTGGAAAGGTGTGATAAGGCTGCAGGCTCTTCTGAACGCTTCAAATCCGATCTCCACGCTTTTCCAGCAGCTTTTGATATACAGATTGTTGATGTTATTTGCTTCACGGACCATGACATCGCGCATCCGGTTGAAGGAATCCAGGTTCTCTTTCATCAGGTCTGAATAATTGAATATACCATCGAACACGTATGGTTTTGGCCGTTCCCTGGCCTCGTTCGGCGCCTGGTTTATTTCGGGTTGATTTGAGGCAGCGGGGGGATTTTCATTCAGAAACGAATTTTGGATACCTGACTGTGGCGCCTCCGGTTTCTTTTTAGCGGACCTGGCCCGCTTTGCCGCAGGCCGCGCATCCGCTCCTGTTTCCTTCACCGGCCTGGTATTCGTCGGAATGCTCGGTTTCAGGGCATTGAGTTTATCCCTGAGCATATCTTTTCTTTTTGACATTGACCACCTCCTGCGTCAGCGCAAGATAATCTTCCGCTCCCGCGCTTTTCGCATTGAATTTAAGGATGTCCTCCTGGGCGATCTGGGCCTTTACGAGATCGATATTGACCCGGATCACCGTCTGGAAAACCTTATCGGGGAAGTTTGCCCTGAGGATCTCAAAAACCTGTTCGGAGAGACTGTTGCGGCGGTCGAACTTGCACGCGAGCACTCCCCGGAGCCGGAGGCCCTGGTTCAGGTCTCTCTTGATCTGATCGATCTCCTCGAGCAGCTGCTTGAGGCCGAGGATGGCGAAAAAACTCACGTCCACGGGCACAATCACCTCGTCGGCGGCGACCAGAGCGTTTTTCGTAAAGGAGTTGATGCTGGGAGGACAGTCGATCAGGATGAAATCGTATTTGTCCTTGACCGGCTTGAGCACGTTCTTCAGGGCGTCGTAATCATTGTTTTTGATCAGGTCTTTTTCGAGGTCTTTCAGGGAATTATTGGAAGGGATGATATCGACCATTTCGGTATGGACAATGAAATCATCCGGGTCGGCCCGGCGCGCCAGGAGGTCCTTGACCGTCTTCATGTCATTTTCAATGATCAGACCGGCGGCCGCGGAAGCGTTCCCCTGGGCATCCATGTCCACCAGGAGCACCGTCATCCCGTTCGCCTGCAGGCCGGCGGCCAATCCCAGGGCGGTCGTCGTCTTCCCCACCCCTCCCTTCTGGTTTGTGATGGCGATAGCTCGTCCCATTCCTCCCCCTTATTCTCCCGGTTCATTCATCTCATGAGCGACTTTTAAACGATCCAAGCCATAAAAACAATATGATTTAACACTCGATGCGACCGCCGGCCCGATCCGTTGTTTGCTAAATTGTCCGTAGTCTAAAATTGATTTTTAGGAATGTTCATGCAATAAGACAGCTCATCAACGATTCGAAAGGGCACGAATATGAAAAAGACTGCGCCGGCTTGCTTGATCGTACTTGCTGTTTTGATTTTGTCCGCATGCGGGGGCCTGAGATATTCGCAAGTGGCCCCGGAAGCAAAAGACTTCCACCCCCAGAGAGTAGCCGTCCTGCCTGCCGATGTCGGCGCCTACGAAGAGGCGCGGGGCAACGTGGAGCAGATTTTTGCGGGAGTCCTGGTTGACAAGAGATGGTTCACAGATGTTGTCGATGCCCAAACGGTTGCCAACCAGATCCAGGCCAGCGATGAATACCGGAAAGCAATGCTCGACTACCTTGTAAGGCTGAAGACCGTCAACATATCCGACCCCGAACTCAGCAGGAAGATCGGCGCGCAGTCCAAGGTGGACGCCTTCTTTGTAATCAATGTGGATTACTGGAACTATACCAGGGAAAACGACAAGAAGATCGGCAAGGTCGGACTGGGCATAAAAATGGTGGAGACATCAACGGGAAAGGTCATGTGGAAGGCCGGCCACCACGAGCAGGAAAGTTATGTGATCATCAAGCCGGACTTGCCCGATATTGCCAAAAGCCTGATAAAGACGATGAGCGACGAGATGCCGCACTGAATGAAATTTACCGGAAGACGCTTTATGATGAACAGGGCTGATTTTGTTCGCCAGCCCTGTTTTTTTAAAATGCCCGCCCAGATCAGGCCCTTAATTCCTTTATGACCGCCAGGCCGATTTTCTCCAGAATATAGGGCTTTTTCACAAAAGCGCCGACCCCCAGGTCCAGTACCTCTTTGACTCTCTCCGTTTCGGCATACCCGCTTACAATTATCGCCTTCTGACCGGGTTTCATCCCGGAAATCCTCCTGTACGTGTCCAGCCCGTCGATTCCGGGCTCCATGATCATGTCAAGGACCACAAGGTCAACATCATTTTCCCTCAGGAATTGGACGGCTTCTTCGCCGCTCGAAGCCACGGAGGTATTGTAATTGAGCTTCCTGAGCATAGTGACGGCGAGTTCCCGCTGCTCTTCTATATCGTCGACAACCAGGATCTTTTCGCCCCTGCCCATATAATCTGAACTGCCGGTTGTTTGCTCTTTTATGAGTTCCTCCCTGGTCACAGGGAAATACAATGTAATTGCCGTACCCTGACCATGTACGCTCGTGATGTCAATGTATCCGTCATGGTCTTTAATTGTTCCCCAGACCACGGACATTCCCAGTCCAGTTCCGCCCCGTTTCATTACCTTCTTTGTATAAAAAGGCTCAAATATCCTTTTCATTTCCTCGGGCGATATTGCGTCTCCTGTATCCGATACCGTCAAAACAACATAGTCGCCGATTTTGACATGGTCGTAGCCGCTGACGGGACTCTCAAGATAAACGTTTTCCGTTCGGATCGTCACAGTCCCCTCGCCCCGGCCCGCTTCCGCGGCATTTAAGAGGAGGTTCAAGACCGTATTTCCGACATGTCCGGTCGAACCTTTGATATTCAGAAGGTCATGTTCAAGTTCCGTACATGTCAGGATACCAAGCCGGGAGCACAGGTCCCGATACTCCGGCGACAGGAGCTGATCGTTGATGACGGAATTAAGATTGATCACATCTTTTCTTAAAACGCCCCTTCGGGCCAGTGTCAGCATATCCTGAATGACGGCGGTAGCGCGCTCGCTTGATTTCATGATATTTTTCGCAGGAGCATAAAGAGGAGAGTCATTTTCCAGGGACAGCATCAGCAGTTCCGAATACCCCATTATGACTCCGAGTATGTTATTGAGGTCATGGGCCACTCCGCCCGCCAGGATTCCGATGGATTCCATTTTCTCAGCCCTTTGCAGGCGCTCCTCCAGCCGCTTGCGTTCGGTTACATTGCGGATGAAACCGCCTACGCCGGTCTTGTTGTTGCCCAGGTCTACCGGGAATTTCAGCGTCTCATAGACCTGCTCCCCTATGGATTCTTCGGAGCTGACGACTGATTTGTTTCTTAAAGCCTTCAGGTCCGATATGCGGCAATTCCCGGCCGCGTTTTCCGGCATTATCTCAAAATCGTTCCTCCCGACCAGCTCATCTTCCGGTTTGCCCATAAAATCGGCAAACGCTTTGTTGACGGCGACATTCCGGAACAGTTCATCTTTCAGGAAAACCATATCTGAACTGGCATTGATAAATGTCCGATAAAGGTTCTCGCTCTTGCGCAATGCATTCTCGGCCAGTTTTCTGGCCGAAATATCGCGAACTATCCCCACGGCGTGCCAGCCGTCGTCAAACCGGATGTTCGAGAGCGACAACTCGATGGGGAACTCTTCACCCGTTTTCCTGCAGGCCTGCAACTCCAGTGTCCGGCTTATTGCACGACCCTGCCCGGTTTTCCTGAATTTGCTGAAAGCCGCATTGTATGATTTCCAATAGCGCCCCGGCGCAAGCAGTTGATGCAGGTTCCTGCCGAGCGCCTCCTTCCTGCTGTAACCGAATACAGCCTCGGCTGCCGGGTTCCAGAAAGAGATGCATCCCTCTGCATCGCTCATCAAAATGGCATCCTGCGCCGCATCCGTAACGGCGCGCATCAATAATTGGCTCCTGCCCAGCGATTCCTTCTCGTGTCTGCATTCGGCAAGCAGATTTTCCAGTTCTTCGACCCGCTGTTTCAGACCGGAATTTTCTTCAATCAGATCCCGACTCATAACTGCCTTTCGTCCATAACCCCTCTGCAATACTAAAAGAGATTCTATTACAAACGGCATGCCATCTCATCATCTGTTTGCTGAATTAAAACAAATCGAAATATTAATTATTTACGCTTTTCCGGATACTCAGGGAAAAAATGGCGGCCTTGAATAGGCCGCGGCATCCTGTATTTCAGGACAACTCTCCTGAGTCTCAGGAATTGGCCGCAGATTAATTCAGATTAAACCCTGGCTCGACAGGCTGAATAAAACACTTTGTAGCTACACAAAATAAATGGCAAATCTCAACTCAAACAGCATCTCCGAATTTCAGTTTACAGTTCCCGGAGGCTTGAGGAATCAATGTATGGGCAATATGTCGGGATACTTTCCACTTTCGCCCGGGCGCACTTTTCACCTCACACGTAAGTACTTGAATTAACCATTCTTTACAAATTGAGAGTGGCGGCATGGATATTGCTGTCCGTAATTTTAGAACCTTTTTGCA
>CAZKYN010000043.1:0-17025 GCA_964556675.1 uncultured Syntrophaceae bacterium | reverse complement strand
CTGGTATGCCGTAGCCAGGCCTTTTCCCGTGTATGCCCGCGAAAATTTCGGGTCCAAACTGATGGCCAGGTCGAATTCCGTTACTGCTCCTGCATAGTTCCCCTGGTCGAGGAATTTCATCCCGACATTGACATGGTGCTGGGGGGTATCCATCTCGTCCACGGCGGTCCTTGCCTTGGGACCGCAGGAACTGACCAAAAAAGTCAGGATCATGATTGAGAAAACCGCAAACAGTACGCGCCGCTTTCTTGAGAAATCCATACTCGCCTCCTGAATTAGTTGCCTGATTTATGTGAATTTTTGGAATCCGCCATAGTGCCTGGACATGAAACGATTTAATTCAATATATTCATACAAATTCGAAGTCAAGGTTTTTTGAAAGGGTCAATTCTTCAAGAATTGCGCAACTTTCTCTTCAATTTCCCCGTCTTCCGGATGACGCCAGTCAATCTCCGGGTCTTTTCCGAACCAGGTGAGTTGCCTCCTGGCATAATGCCGGGTGTCGGTTTTAATTTTTTCAACCGCTTCTTCCAGTCCCACGGCCCCCTTGAGAAGCTGGACTATATGCTTGTAACCCAGGGCCTGCATGGGTTTGAGGTCCTCGCCGTAACCCATGGCCAGCAGCTTTTCCGTTTCCGCGACAAGCCCGTCTGCCATCATTTGTTCGCATCGCCGGGCAATCCTGCGGAACAGCTCCGCCCGTTCCAGGTTTAACCCGATTTTGAGATACTCGTACCGGCGCTCGGCAAAGCCGTGTTCGCTTTGCCTCCTGGTGATCGACTCACCCGTAAGCTCCAGGGCCTCCAGGGCGCGGATAATTCTTACGGAATCATTGGGGTGGATCCTCCGGGCGCTGGCCGGGTCAAGGTCCTTGAGAATCTCATAAATGTAAAGCTTCCCGAAACGGGCCATTTCACTTTTGAGCCTTGCCCTGATGTCCGGGCTTGGCCCCGGCATGTTGATGAGCCCCCCCGTAAGTACCCGTATATACAGGCCTGTCCCGCCGACTACGAATACCGGTCTGCCTTCCCCCTGCAGTCTGTCGATGGTTTTGCTCGCGAGGTCAAAGTAAACGGCCGCGTTAAACTCCTCATCCGGTTCGGCGACATCAATCAAATGGTGCCTGACAACAGCCCTCTCCTCAGGCGACGGCTTGGCGGTGCCGATATCCATGTGCCTGTATACCTGCATGGAATCGGCGCTCACGATCTCTCCCTTGAAACGCTGCGCCAGTTTGAGGCCCAGGCGGGACTTGCCCGCCGCCGTCGGGCCGGCGATTATGACTATACGGGGATGGTCCGGTCCCCGGTCTTCAAGCATGCTCAAGCCCTCCGGAACATCCTCTCGATTTCCCTGTGGGAGAAACGGATGAACACCGGCCGTCCATGGGGACAGTTCGAGGCAAAGGGTATGGAGTCGAGGTCGCGGCACAGGGCGCTTATCTCCCGGTCGTCAAGCTCGCGGTTTGCTTTGACAGCGGCGCGGCAGGCAAGGAAGGCGAAGATATCGTCATTCCAGTCTTCCGTCCCCGCAGCGGGGCCGTTTGCCCTGCCCGTCTCAGCAATCCGTGCGGCCAGGCTCTCCATAATGTCCCGGACATCAAGCGCGCCGACTACAGCCGGTACGGCCCTCACCGCAATCGATGCATCCCCGAAAGGCTCGACGGCAAAGCCGATTGAATTCAGGGATTCAGACGAAGCCAGGACGTTTTCGGAGTCAGCTACAGAAAGATTGACGACCTCGGGTATGAGCAGCGTCTGTGACGATACATCGCCCTCTCGGGCTGCGGCTCGCAGTCTTTCAAACAGGACCCTCTCGTGGGCGGCATGCTGGTCGATCATAACAAGGCCGTCGCGTTCGGCAAATATCAGGTATGTCCCGGCGTACTGCCCGATGTACCCCAGCCCGGAAAAATATCCCAGCGGCTCGGATACGCTCCCTGCATCCATCCGGCGTTTTTCTTCCACAGCCTTCAGCAGATTGGAAAGATCTATGTTCACGGCGCTTTTCCGGGACATCGAACGGGGGGGGCTGAACATGGCCCTCTGCTCCTGGACCGCGACCGTAGGGCTGCCTTCTTCTTGCTGCCGCGCATCATCGTATATGCGGTAGATCCTGTGGGGGGCGGTTTCATTACGGCCGGGGAGCGCGTGCGAGAGCGCATCGACAGCTCCCGACCTCAACAGATCGTACACTCCGGAAGAATTGCCGAACCGGACTTCCGTTTTGGCGGGATGGACATTCACGTCCACCTCGCCTGCAGGCACTTCAAGCAGGACGACTGCGGACGGGAACCTGCCCGGCTCGATTAACTTTTTATATGCTCCCATCAGGGCGTGGTGGAGGAGGTTGTCCTTGATATACCTTCCGTTGACATAAAACATGACGGACCTGCTGTTCGAGCGCGTATAGTCGGGCCGGGACAGAAGGCCGCTCACCTTAACGCCGTTGCGTCCGGCGCCGAAAGGCAGACAGCTGCGGGCAAAATCCGGGCCCAGCACCAGAGCCGCCCTTTCCTTCAGATCCCTTGTGCCCGGCATGTGCAGGACTGTCTTGCCGTTTGCCGCGACCTGCACCCGGAGATTTTCCCTGGGTAGGGCCGTCCTGGTTATGGCGTCCAGACAGTGTCCCTGCTCCACCTTGTCGCTGCGCAGGAACTTTTTCCTCGCCGGTACGGCGGCAAATATCCTGCTGACGGTAATGGATGTGCCCGGAGGCGAACCGGCTTCGCTCTCTTCCATGATTTCACCGTTTTCTATGACAATCCTGGCGCCGGCCTGGCTGCGGGCCGTGCGGCTCACAATCTCCATCCGGGAAACCGATGCTATGCTTGACAGCGCCTCGCCGCGGAAACCGTACGAGCGGATGTCCTGAAGTTCATCAAAGTCCCTGATTTTGCTCGTGGCGTGCCTGAGGAAGGCCAGTTTAAGGTCATCGGCATCCATTCCTTCGCCGTTATCGACTATTCTGATGGATTCTGTCCCGCCTTTTTCAATTAAGATTAAAATCTCGTCTGCCCCGGCATCGAGCGAGTTTTCCAGGAGTTCCTTTATTATTGAGGCGGGGCGCTCAATCACTTCGCCGGCCGCGATCCGGTCTGAAACTTCTCGGGGCAGCACAATGATTTTGCTCAAATTCACCTCCGGGTTATACCGCTCAATCAGACATAAGGTTATCCCTAATTATCGGGACCATTGAAGAGCGGACGAGCGCTATTCGGAATGTCAGTCTATTGAGATGACGACTTTCGCCTTGTTGAGGAAATGGGAAACGGAATTGGCGGCCTTCAGTCTTTCTGCATCCATGTTGCTGATCAGAATGTTGGACCTCCCCGGCCCTTCCGTCCTGATCGCCCTGATAATGATCGGTTTGTTGTCAACCCTGCTCTCCGCCTCGCGGCAGGAGGCGCAGCGGTAATATCCGGCAAAGCCCATCCTGGCGGCTGTCTCCGTATCGACCTGCACAGGTCCGTATACTTCCCGGCCGGTCTCGTCAAGGATGCGGGGCAGCAGCGCCGGCCCCGGCTGAATGCCCTTGGCATTGATTATGACGCCCGACTGGACCGCCGCGGATTGCTGCTCCGGAGAAGCCGGATTGGCTCCCGCCGGAGCGGATGCCGCCGCCTCTCCGTGGTCTGCAGCCTGGGCGGACGGAATTGAATCAACAGTTTCGATCTTTCGGCCTTTATAGTACGGAAGGATGGCCCTGATCAGATCGCCTCGCAACGGCATCCTTATCACTACCCTGACGGTTTTCTGGGAGTAGCTGAACTCCCTCTCTTCGATCCGGGATTTGTAAATCAGCGCATCTACTTTAGTTTTAAATGCCTCGTCCTGCCTCATCAGGTCCCTTAATTCAGTCAGGGAATCGATGCGCACCGACTTGGCTGCCTCTAACAGGTTGCGAAAAGCGTTGGCCTTGGCGGTTTCCAAGGCCAACACGTACGCTTTGGGTTTCTCCTGGACCGACTCCGGGACCTTTCCCGTGCCTTCGGCTTCAATATACGATTCCGACCAGTTGATACTCGTTACGCCCGTCCTCTCAACTACAAGAGAGTCGGATTCTGCACAAACCGTGAAAGCGGCGAATAAGATGCTGATTGAAAAAAATGCTGCGTATTGCAGTCCGCTTTTCATTAATCAGTCTAATACGATCATGACCCGCGCTTTTTTGAGGAAGCTCAGGTTTTCAGCAGATGAACGCACCTTCTGGGCGTCTGCGTTGCTGATAACTATGTTGGACTTACCCGGACCATCCGTTTTGACGCCTTTCAGAGTTACGGGATTGTTCGTGACCCTGGCATTGTTCTGGGCCGAGGAAAGGTCCCGGGCATATCCGCTCATACCCTGCTGGACCGCGAATTCCCTGTCGACCTGCATGGAGCCGTACACTTCCTGTCCGGATTCGTCTATTATCTTGGGAGACATGGCCGGCCTGGCCTGGATCCCGCGGGCATCAATAACCATGCCTGTGAAAACCATGGCCTGAGGAGACGCCGGCGCTGCGGGCGTGGCGGAAGTCTTGATCGGGACTTGGGGAGCTATCGGGCCCGTGGGCCTGTCGAATGTTTCGGATTTGATCACCTTGGGGATAGGCAGGACAGCCTGCGCCAGGTCGCCGTTGAGAGACATCCTGATGGTCACTTCCACGGTTCCGTCCGACATGTAATCCTGCTTGATTACCTGGGCGCCTTTTACCAGTCCTTCAACCTGGGCCCTTATGGTATCGCTGCTCACAGTGAAGTCTTTCACTTCGGTTGAGGAATCAATGCGGACGCCTTTGACGACTTCCAGCAGGTTCCTGTACGCATCGAGTTTCCCGGCGCGCAGAGCCAGGGGCCTTGCATTTGGTTTGCCGTAAGAGGACTCGGGGGGAGCGCCGATGCCGATTGCTTCCACATAGCCCTGGGTCCAGTTGACTTTCCCATTGGTGCCGACCGACTCGACGAAATCCTGCCCTTGCGCCATTGCTTCATTGTGAACGGCCAAGCCGAATACAACCGCTGCAAACAAAATACTGAAGGTGTAGCAAACCGCTTTGAACTTTCTCATATGGCCTCCTTAGCTTTCCATAATCGCCCAATTAACAAACGCAATCACAATTGACGGATTGGTGCAAAATACCAAAAGAGCCCGCCTTATTTCAAGCTTTATTGATTCTTGCCCTGCACAGCAACATCTTTAATCTTTCCAAATACTTTAGTGTCCGGAGATGCGAGGTGAGGTTCGTAGGATATGCTTTCCGTTCCTCCGAATATCTGTCTTTTGTCCGGCGGTGCGCTGCCCCACCAATTCCGGCGAGCGTCTATCTGCACGCTCGAAAAGGCCTGGACGGCAAGCGTGTTGTCTTCAAAGCTGTTGAAATTGATCCGGGGACGCGACATCCCGACGCATTTTATCGCCCCTTCCCCGGCATTGCGCAGGAAGAGGTTATACAAAATGACCGGCGCCGAATCATTGCGGCAGTATATCCCGTTCTGGGAGTTCCCCGAAATTTCGCTGTACGAAATCTCCGGGGATCCGAAATAGACGTCAATCGCGGTTTCCGCAAACCTGAATATGCAATACTGGAACGAACTGTTAACGGCGGTTTTCTCGTAAAACACGACTGCATGCCTGTAAAAGCCGGGCGCCCCGGACGATCCGGCGCTTGTGAAAACAATGGGCAGTTCCCTCGTCCCATTCGCCTTTATCCCGCCGTTTTTCACGATGATGGACGTGCACTGCTCGTATTCTATAATCACGCCCGGCTCTATGAATAACGTAGCCCCGCCGTCAATGATGGTTTCCTTCTTGATCCGGTAGGGGCTGTTGGCGAGCAGCAGATACGAATCGGAGGTGATTTTCACCGGCACTTCGCTTAACAGCGGGACCACGATGGTCTTCGAACCCTTGGACGGGCCGTCCAGGATCGGGTTTATGTCGACCCTGCCTTTGATCTTCGAGAGTATGCCGGGGACCTGGACAGTGCCCCACCAATTATCTCTCGCGTTGACGGGCGTCCCCGCGGGCTCTCCCAGCAGGTCTACCTCGTTGTCGAAAATGTTATTGCGCAGGATGATCGAATGGCTCTTCCGGACCGCTATCCCGGGCCCCTTGTTGCGGTTTATCCAGTTGAAGTAGATGTTGGGCGATGATTCCGCCACCATGATGCCCGCTCCCGAATTATCGTTCACCTGGTTTTTCTCGATGATGGGCTGGGCAGCGCCTGTTATCACTATGCCCTCCGCCCGGTTCCGCGTTATGGTGTTGCCGGAAACCAGGGGCTTGGAGAAAGACCCCTCTATTTTGATTCCCGTGTTGTTGGCGGAAATTTCGCATTCTTCAATGCGGGGCGATGATGAACTGCACAGAACCCCCGTTTCGGCATTGCGCACGATGCAGCGCCTCAGGATGTTCTCCCTTTCCCGTGTGCTGTTGAACGAAATGCCCTTCCATGTCGCCCGGGCGGAATCAGCGGGCTGGTCTGCCTGACCGTTCCGGACAAGCCGGCCGGCCGGGGCTTGCCCACCCTCCGCATCCAGGATAATAAGGCTGTGCTCATCTCCGAGCGCCTTGAGGCTGCCGTCTATAATAATCCCGCCGCCCTTCGACCTGATCTCCGTGCCCGGTTCTATCGTGAGCGTCGCTTTGTCCATGACGCGGACCGGCCCTTCCAGGACATAGGGGCTCGCCCCGGAATACCAGATTGTATCCGATTCTATCTGCCCGGATACGGGAGTGGGCCCCGGCGCCACCGGCATGCCCTGGATTGTGTCGCTCAGCTCGCTCTCATTGCCGGCCATGTCCAGCGCCGAAACGCGGTAGAAATATTTATGGGAATTCACGAGGCCCTTGTCGCGGTACTCGGTGAATTCGGTATTGGTCAGCTGCTTGAATCCGCTCAGAGGGGTGTCGCTCCGGTAAAGATTGTAGCCCGCAAGCTCCTTGTCGCCTGATTTATCCCACTTCAAATTAATATAAGTGTTTCTGCCTGTAGCAATGAATGACCTCGGCTTCGGGGGAGGGATCGTGTCGAAGGTAACCGTGCCCAGAGCATCGACCCAGTCGGCCCTGGCCCCCGTTGAATCCTTGAGGTGGCCGGTTATTACGGCCTTCGAGACATTTTCCCCGGGCAGGACCTTGTAGTTTCCCAGGTACCATCCGGGTTCGACCTCTTTCATCAGGATGCCCTGCCTGTATTCGCCTATATCAAAGGTGGCCGCCATGCCCTTGTCGCCCTGCAGGACCACCTTGATTTCATCTCCCGCCTGCTTCGGCCTGTTTTTCGTATCCTGGGTCAGCATGGTGATATTGGGCGGATGGAGAGCTTCATCCAGCGACGGAGCGGGAATGGTTTTCACCATTTCGCGGAACAGGTCGTCGCACGCCCGCAGCATTTGAATATCCCGGAGGTTCATGGAAGCGGCGATAATGGTCGCCACGATCCCGACAGGCGTTGACGAAATGCCTCCCTCGTGAATGCGCGCCACGTGTTTGCCGCTCCAGAGGAAATGCCCCGTTTTGGTTTCGAACATTTTCAGCTCGGCGCCCACGGACACCTGCGAATATACCGCGAGGAAAAGCTTATCAAAATTCGTTATATCGCCGTAGACCACTGCATCCACATCCAGTATCCTGCCGAGTTCCTGGGGCGTTTTCCCGGCGATGACTTTCGGGTCGGTCAACCCCGCCCTGGCGAGCCGGTCGTCGATCGTATATGTTTTCATTTCTTTGTAAGGCAGGGAACTGAAGTGGTTGAAGAACCCTCGCCTCACCGCCTCCGAGCCCTGCTGGTTGGCCGAATTGTTCACAAACGGGAGGACGGCGACGGATCGCGGCTTGTTCTTTTCAAAGTAAGGGTCGACCTTGTATTCGCCTTCGAACATCGATGTGATCTGGGGGCTTATCTTTGTGCCCTTGGTCGCCACGAGACAGCTGCTGATAAAAAAGGTGATCAGAATCAGGGTGCAAGCGGATGTCCTTCTCATCGGAGCATTCTCCTCATATAGGTTCTACGTCGAGCAGCGCATTACCGGGGCTGCTGATCACTTCGCCATGACCGGGGTAAACGGCGCCCGGGCTGATTTCTTTTTTCAGATTGAGGAAAGTATCCATTATCACGGCCGGGTCCCAATGGAAACGGTTTAATTTGCCCTTGCCGTCCTTCTGCAAATTAAGGATCAGGTCGCCGCAGAGCAACTCGCCGGACGATGCGTTGAACAGCGATATCGAATCTTCTGTGTGCCCGGGAGTTTCAATTATTTCCCAGGAGCCGAAGCCGAAGCGCAGCCTTTTGCTTTCGGGAGTCCCGGCGAACATTACCCTGTGCGTGTCGAATCCGGTCCTTGCAAGCCGGTTAAAGGGGGCAATCGGTATCCCGCAGAGGCTCAGGGACAGGTCCCGCAGCTTATGGACCCGCTTTGAGCCGGCGACGGCGGCCGGCAACAGCCCTTCGAGCCAGTTATGCATCCGGCAGATCCTGCTCTTCCCTTCCAGATAGTTCCTGACTCTGTAATTGAGGACAACCATCGTGGAAGCGGGGCATCTGTCAAGGAGATGGCCGATTCCGGAGATGTGGTCGATGTGGAAATGGGTGGCGCAGATAAACCGGATTTCTTCGATTTTCCTGCCCAGGCGGGATGTTATGAGTTCCTGTACCTGTTCGGATGCTCCTGTGCTGCCCACGTCAACAACGAGGAGGCCTTCTTTCTCCTCGATAATATAAGCGACAGCAAAACCGCAATCCGGGACGCGGTGAACCATGGAGAATGCCTGCCCCAAAACGAGATGATAAGCATCCGGACACGTGCCGAAATCAGATACTTAAATATTTGGATTTTGCTTAAAACTTTTTAGGGCTATTTTGCAAGGTTATTTTTTGAAAGGGCAACGGCGTGCAGCTCAGTGTCATCGCGTGAGCGTTCGAAACCCGGCAAGCAGCGCAGCAAGCTTGTCGGGCAGGGGTGAATTCATGTTCTCAGACGGGCAGCTCCAGATAATCCCGCAAGGCAATCTGCCAGAAGCGGAGGGTTTTACCTGTTGCAGCAGCTAACTTTTCCCCGCTCAGCAGCGAATTTTTCGGGCGCATGGCCTTTCTTTGCAGGCGCTCCGAGGTGATCGGCTTTATTTCCATGTCCTCGAAACCGGACAGGTCAAGGATGCGGCGGGCAAACTCGTACCAGCTGCACGAACCCCTGTTTGTCACGTTGAAAGTTCCGGTGTGGCCGCCTTCGGCCAGGACCCTGACGGCGCCGGCCAGGTCGGGAGTATAGGTGGGCGACCCAATCTGGTCGGTAACGACTTCCAGCGGCTGGCAATTTTTCGCACGCTGCAGGATGGCCTTCACAAAATTTTTCCCGTGGCGCCCGTAGAGCCACGACGTCCGGACCAGTGTATAATTTTTCGAGAGTTCCTTGAGGTAGATTTCCCCCTGCAGCTTCGAATGGCCGTAAGCATTTATAGGGTTGCAGGGGTCGTCTTCCCTGTAAGGCCTGTCGCCGGTTCCATCAAAGACATAATCCGTCGAAAAATGGATAATTCTGACATTGCTTTCGCGACACGCCAGCGCCACATTCCTGACGCCTTCGGCGTTAACGGCGAAGGCCGTTTCTTCCCGTGTCTCGCAGCCGTCCACGTCCGTAAAGGCCGCGGCATTGATGACTATGTCGGGGGCGTTCTCCCCGATTATGTCCAGGCAGTCGGCGGCCGAGGTTATATCGAAATCGTCTACGTCCTTGCCGGTGAGGCTGTGGCCGCCCAGCCTGGCCATCAGGTCCGACCCGAGCATGCCTTTATGTCCCAGTACGAGAATCTTCATAACCGTCCTTTGCTGTTATTCAAGGCTTTAGACCCGGAACTGTATATAGCATGAACCGGCCCTGGAGAAAACAGATAGGAGCACATGGCTGCGCGCTCCAGCCGATTGTCGAAAATATCCCCCGCTCCCGGTCATATATTGATGAATCATGGGGGGCGCACTTAATTTTTCAACAGTATTTCCGGACTGGGGTCGCTCTCCAGGCCGTCCAGGTCGACGGCGGTGACGGCCAGGGACTTGCCTTTGCCCGGCGGGATGCTCTTCTCGAAATGCGACGGTTCCTTCGTGGTGTTCAACTTCTTCAGGCCGGAATCCGTTTTTTCATAGACAACGTAATAATCTATGTCCTTCTCGGGATTGCCCGACCAGCTGAGGCCTTTCATGACCCCGTCCTTCGCCTGCGCGGTTTCCGGTTTTAGCCCTTTCGGAGCCGAGGGGCGCCGCTTGGTTATGGCTGAAATCACCGCAGACGTATCACTCTCGACATCGACCTTGTTAAAGGTTGTCAGGCAATAATAGTACGTTTTGCCGTCCTCGAGCTTCTTCCCGAAGCTGAAATCGTATTCCGGGCCTTTGCCTTCATCGGTAAAGCGGTCCTGGGTCCTCCCGTCGAGCTTCTTCACCAGCGCAAAGTTGCCCGATTTCTCGGTCGACCTGTAGATCTTGTACCCTCGCACCTCTTCCTCCGGGCTCTGCTCCCAGGCAAGGTCAACCTGCTTGACCTGTCCATTTGCCGCTTTCAGGCCTTTCGGAACGGGAGGCTTGCCCCTGGTGGTCGTTGACGCCGTTTTGCTGAAAGTCGTCTGGCTTTCCGGAGACTCAAAAGCGGTGACCTTGTAATAATAAGCGGTGAGGTCGGCAAGGTTCGCCGTGTCTATGAAAGCCACCTTCGCCTCGTCGGGCCCGGATTCCTTACTGTCAATACTCCTGATCAGGATGAAATCCCCAGTTTCGGAAACGCTCCTGTATACGTTATATCCCGCCACGTAAGGCGAATTGATGCGGTCCCAGTTGAGATGTATCTCCCTGATCATACCTCCTGCCGCTGACAGGCCGGATACCGAGGGCAGGGTCGCGCGCCTCACGGGCATGGAGTAATCGCTCTCCAGGCCTTTTTCGTTGATGGCGGTCAGCTTGTAATACCAGGTTTCGTTATCGGCCATTCCCCTGTCGACGTAATCGATCCTGACATTCGACTGGTCCTCGGCCGTATCCAGATTTCCCCCGGTCAGCTTGATCATCTCCACATAAGGGCCCTCCTCGGCTGAGGCGCGGTACAGCTTGAATCCGGCCACTTTCAGCGGGTCTTCGCTCCTCGTCGGGTTGGGCGAAAAAGTCAGGCGCACGCTTTTTATGTGGCCCTCGGCCTTGATTATAATGGGAGGGTTGGGCACGGCTTCCGTCTCACAGCGGACGACCGGTGAGAAGCCGCTTTGAAGACCCCTCTCGTCGTAGGCCCTGACCTTGTAGAAATATGCCTTCTTTTTTTCCAGCCCCTGGTCGAGATATTCGGATGTCTTGACGTTGGCCACGTTTGTGAATGGCCCGGCTTCGGAAAGGGCCCGGTACACCTTGAACCCGCTCGCCTTGCCCGGCGCGCAGTGCCATCTGACGAGGACGCTCATGCTGCCGGGCTTCGCCTCGAGTGACCCGGGCGGCTCAAGCGCAAAGTCGTCCTCTTTTTTCATGCCGATTTCGCAACTCTGGATGGCTTTGGACAACTTGGCGCCGATGTCCCTCATCTCAGAGGATAGGCCGGTCTCCCCGAAAGCCCTTGCCTGCGAATTGTAGATGATTTTCTTCTGGCTGACCTGGACCGCTTTGACGGCAATCAGGATCACCTGCCCCGAACGCCCGACGGAGCCGGTCACGACCACGTCCAGGCCCAAACGGCCTCCGATGGCGGCCATGTTGTCGATGTTATCGTTTTGCTGGAGGTCGTTGAGGGACAGAAACTGCTCGAGCTCTTTCTTGTCGAGAACGTTATAGCCCGGCTGCGAGCGGTAACTCTCGCTGAGCATCTGGGATGCCGTTGTCCCGAGATGCGCCGATTCGAGGTCGAGCGCCGTAAAGTTGAAAATACATAGGCGCACCTGCCCCGTCCGGGCTTCCCTGGGGCCCGCCTGAAATCCCGGCAGCACGCCCGCAGCAAGGACCATGCATGCTGTCAGGCAGACCGAAAATAATATTTTCAAAACGCGTTCTATATGTCACCTCCGGAAAGGTTTTACATGTCCGCCGTCAGCGCCTCGATCATCTCCCGGGAATTACTGGTGACGGGCGTTTTTATGCTCTTGAGGCCTTCGTCGAAAATGGCGTCGGTGAACCTTTCGACTGCGTCTTCGGAATTGCGCCTCTTGTTCTGCTGCTGGCCGGTATTGAAATACTCGATCTCCAGGTTCTGGAAATGCTTGAGGATGCTCTGGCCCATTTCCGTGACTTTCAGATTCGTGAGCTCGTCGAGCACATCGAGCTCCGTCGGGATCTCCAGCGCCTTATGGGGAATGTTGGCCATCGGCACTCCGTCCTGGTATTTGCTCTCCTTTGCCAGCTTTCCGGACACGGTGTTCGCAAACAGGTTCTCGCCGCTGCGGGTGTCAATGAGCTTGTACGAAGTCTCCAGGGCAGTGCTGACCCTGGCGTATCCGGACTTGTACGACACGAACTGGTAATTCTTCTTTTTTATTGTCCGGGGGGGGGCGTTCTTGAGATCCTCCTCAGTCGGCTTGGGATGCGCCAGGAGCCAGTCCGAAAAGGCCGGGTTATGGACATCTTCCTCATCCACCAGCACTTTGACCTGGTTATTGGAAGGGTAGTCCTTGTACTCCGTGCTGAACCGCAGGACATCTCCCATGATAAACGTGTCGATCCCGCCCATTTTGCCGACCTTCTGCACGGTGTCGACGTCCACGAGGCCCGTCTGCCCCAGCTGCAGCTCTTTCAGGATTGACTCGAGGTTCTCCCGCTCGATGATCCTGACGTCTCCGCTGGCATTCCTGTAAAGATAAGTGATCAGCTTGCTGGCGATGATCTTCCCGGCGTCCTTGTTATTGCTCGGGCTTTTAAAGTCGAAGACGGCGATTGATTTCCTGATGCGTTTCTTGATGTTGTCCTTCGTTTCCTGCACTCTGAAAAAAATATTGGAGTGATTCGGATCGATCGCCTCCACCTTCTCGTACCATACCAGGGCGTTGGCCCACTTGCCCCTCTCGGAATATGAATCAGCCCGGGACATGAGCTTTGCCGTGAGTGAGGAGGACATCTCCCTGTAAAGGAGGTTTTCCTGGACAGCCGGGGAATATGTCTTTGCCGCCTGCAGTTTCCGGGACGCCCTGGCAAGCTTTCCTGCTTTTATCGCCTTAATGGCTTCGTCAAAACAGCCCTGCCCTGCTTTTTCCAGGTCGGACTTGAGCCTGTTTTTGACATCGGACCTTGCCGGGTCGTATTCAAGCGCTTTCTCATACATGAGGATGGCGCGTTCGAGGTTCCCGGCGCTCTCGGCCTTCGACGCTTCCGCGAGGAAGTAATCCATGCTGTCCCTGGATTTCGCCTGAGCGTAGAGTTTCCGCGTATCGAAATAATCCGGATTCACGTCCAGGACTGATTTGAAAGCCCCGGCAGCGCCCTTCCAGTCCTCTTTTTTTGCAAGGTCCAGACCCATGCGGTAGTTGAGTTTGGCGGATTGCTGGTATGCCAGGGCAAGCTTGTCCCCGATGTCCTCGTAACTTGGAAATATATCGTTGATTTTTTTGAGGCTGCTGATGGCGGCCGGCCAGTCTTCCTTCTTCAGGTCCAATTCCGCCTGAGCGTACAGGGACTTGATCGCCGACTGCAGATCGTTTTTCTTTTTCACCACTCCGGAATGGAACGCGGCTATCTCGGCGTTCTGAGGGTCCAATTCGAAAGCCTTGTCGGCCTCTTTCATGACCCGTTCCAGTCCCGGCAGATCCTGCAAGGGAAGGCTCTCGGCTGCTTTTTTCGCCTTATCATAGTGGACCCTGGCCGATTCCCGCCTGGCTTCGGCAAGGGCGGCTTTATAGTCGCTGTTGTCCGGCGATTCTTTCAGGGCTTTTTCATAGTAGGCTATTGCATCGTCCCAGCGCCTGTCCTTTGCCATTTCCTGGCCTATCTTGAAACTTTCGGATACGGCGCATGCCCAGGTCAGGCAAATGAAGACTATGAAAGAAGAAAAGAAAATCCGCCTCGAATTCATTGAGGACCCTCCTGCCGAATTGTTTACTTGATCCTGACTTCCACCCTGTTCTGGGAAATCTCCGTGACATGGACTTTCCTGCCGTTTACGACCATGGCCGCCATGTCGTCGGCCAGGCCCTGGGCATTTCCCCTCATTTCCACGTCTATTTCCGCCTTCTGATGGGAATAGTATCGCTGGTACAGCTGCTTGACCCCTTTTGCCTCCGCGGCAAGCGCTTCCTTGAACGCATTCAGGTCATTGTAGGTCCTGAGCCCGGATGCGAAGATCTTTATCATGACTGTGTTGGCCAGTTCGGTGGACCAGCGGTTGAGTATCTGGCCCAGCAGCTTTTTCGCAACTGCCTGCCCGGCCTCATCACTCATCCGCTTTATGATGTCTTCCATACCGGGGCCGGAGCGCACATCGTTGTCGCTGGCAATCATTTCCCCTGTATCGATTCTGATTGCTTTGGCAGATGCATTCACACGATTGAACCGCATTTCGACATTGTTCATGTTGAATTTGCTGGTCGAATTCTCGAGCGTTCCGAAAATAAGTATCTCCGCCCCGTACCGGGCGCCTGTCTTTGTTATTAATTCGGCAGACGGGGCCCTTCCTTTAGGGATTTCCTTCTCCAGGTCTCTTCGGACCATTTCCGGGTCGACGACCTTGAAGTCCATTGCCAGGAAATATTTCGCTATAGACGCTTCAATTACCCCCTCTTTGCCGCCCGAACCGCTGAACAGGACCATTATCCTGGGCTTGGACTTGCGCACCACGAGAAGGTTGATCGCCTCCATGGAATCCCGGAGCCTTTCCGTCCTGACGACTGCATCGATGACTACCTTGTACGTGTCGCCTTCGCGCCCCTCCGAGGCAATGCTGTACTTTTCGATGAAGCCTTTCGATTCGGAAAGTATCCTGTCGACTTTGAGTTGGTAATTTTCAACTTCGCTTGTGCTGGAGACAATGACGCCGACGGCCTTCTCCACGGCATTGCGCTGCGCCTCGTCGATCGCCTTGGTCCTGGCTATATCGACAAAGTTCTTGTGGATAGTCGACATTCCGACGGCTTGTACCTGGCTTTGGGCCGCCGCATTGGATGAGAACGCAAGAAAAAATGCCAGTAAAAAGACGGCATTCAGGATCTTCCTCATCAGAACAATATTCTCCGCATCAGTCTTAAGGCTGTCCCGATTGTCTATTGGGCGGATTAAAATATATATTTCAACTCAAATGCAAGGGGTTTTTTGCTTGGTTTGGGAGCTTTTTGCTTGTGTTTGTGTAATGAAAACTTACGGAAGAGTATTTGCCCGACAGGTCCGGCCGGATCAGTACCTTACAGATTCAAGGAACAGCCCCTGCGGCGGGGCTGTAGGGCCCGCCACCGTGCGGTCTCTTGCGTCCATGATATCCCGGAAACAAGCCGGCGTTATCTTTGCCATGCCGACATAAGCGAGGGTGCCGACGAGGTTCCGGACCATGTATTTCAGGAATCCTGTTGCTTCGATGCGGAAAGTAATCAGGTCGCCGGACCGGGATAATTCCGTTTCCATGATGCGGCGGATATAAGTTTTCGTCTCGTGCCCGGCGGCGCAGAAAGACGTGAAGTCGTGCTCCCCTTTCAGGAATTCGGCAGCCTCATTCATTTTTTCCAGGTCCAGCGTTTCATAAATATGCCAGGCAAAATTCCTGTAAAAAACAGACTGCACCGGGCCGTTGTCGATCCTGTACAGATAGGACTTGCTCCTGGCGCTGAAGCGGGCGTGGAAATCCGGGGCGGCTTCGGCGATCTCCCTGATTTTGATGTCCTCGGGCAGCAGGCTGTTCATTCCCCGGAGGAGGTTATGGAGCGGCAGCCGGGACCGGGTCGTGAAATTCGCGACTTGACCGAGGGCATGGACACCGGCATCAGTTCGTCCCGAGCTTGCCAGTCGAGATTCCTCCCGGGTGATTGTGAAGATTACTTCTTCGATCACCTTCTGGATAGTCGGCAGCCCGCCCTGGCGCTGCCATCCGTGATACCGCGTCCCTTCATATTCGACTATCAGTTTCAGGTTTCTTTCCATGGCAACCGGTTATTTAAGGAAATGCCGCATGTCCGTCGTAAAAATTAAGGGACATGCCGTCAGGCCCGACATGTCCCTCTATCCCACTTCAATTTTGTTTTGCTACCTGCTGCATTCCCTTATTGCCTTGACCGCCGGCAGTTCCTTGCCCTCGAGCAATTCGAGAAATGCGCCGCCCCCCGTCGAAATATAGGAAATATTATCGCTCTCTCCCGCCTTATGGATGGCGACGTCGGTGTCGCCTCCACCGACTATGGATAGCGCAAACGAGTTCGCGACACTGTGGGCGAGGGCCGAGGTGCCGCGGCTGAACGCGTCAATCTCAAAGACGCCCATGGGGCCGTTCCAGACTATCGTCTTGGCGTTGGCGAGCGCCTCCGTGAAAACTGTAATCGTGGCCGGGCCGATATCGAGGGCCATCCAGTCGGCGTTGATCTCCTGGACGGGCACAATCTTCGTCTCTGCTTCCGCATTCATAGCAGTTGCGACAACGCAGTCCACCGGCAGGTAGAGCTTCACGTTAAGTCTTTTCGCCATATCCATAATCTCGATTGCCTTGTCTATCAGGTTCTCCTCAATCAGGGACTTGCCGACGTCGTAGCCCTTGGCCTTGAGGAAAGTGAATGCCATGCCGCCTCCGATAATAAGCTTGTTGACCAGCTTTGTCAGATTTGCGAGCGCCTCGAGTTTGCCGGAGACCTTGGATCCGCCGACGATGGCGACGAGAGGCCGGGCCGGCTGTTCCAAGGCCTTGCTGAAATATGTGAGCTCCTTTTTCATCAGGAAGCCCATGGCGCACTCCTTGACGTATTTCGTAATTCCGACATTCGAGGCATGGCTGCGGTGGGCGTTGCCGAAGGCGTCGTCTATGTAAACATCGGCGTAGCTCGCCAGCCGTTTCGCGAATTCCTCGTTGTTTTTCTCCTCCTCGACATGGAAGCGCAGGTTCTGCAGGAGTATCAC
>CAZKYN010000042.1:0-17057 GCA_964556675.1 uncultured Syntrophaceae bacterium | reverse complement strand
AGCCGGAACAACTCCAGGCTTTGGCGGACAAATCAACCCTCTCCATCATAGCCGTCCACCTGTTCGGAATCCCGGAGCGGATGAGCGCCGTCGCTCAAATAGCCTCCGCGAAAGGAATAGCGGTCATCGAGGACGCGACCCAGGGACTGGGCGGCAGCGATTCAGTAAAGCTGCTCGGCACAATGGGCGATATAGGCATCCTGAGTTTCCGGCGGGGCAAGCCGGTGAGCTTCCTCGCGGGCGGGGCCGTCATTGTCAACAACCCTGAATACAGGCCGCGCCTGGAAAAGCTTTATGCTTCCCTCCCCGGCGCGGTCGAGCCGGCGCTTTTACCGTACCTCTTGAATATCGTCCTTTTTTCCCTGTTTTTCCATCCGCGCCTTTACTGGCTTCCCCGGGGATTGCCCTGGCTGGGCCTGGGAGAGACGCTATTCACGACGGATTACAGGGTCGGCAGGCTCAATCCCCGCGTCTTGCGCATTGCGCCCCGCGTCTGCGCGGAATGGGAAAAGGTGAGAGATACGAGGTCACGGCTGGCCGAGTCCTATTCGGTGCGGCTGGAAGGATACAGGGATGATTTCCTGTATCTGCCCGATGCCGTTGCCGGCCTGCGGGGCCTGCTGCGTTATCCCCTGGTCTTCAAAAACAAGCAGGCAAGGGACCGTGCGCTGGGCGGCTTGAAAAAACTCGGCGCGAGCTGCATGTACCCGGCCCCGGTGAACGAGATACCCGGAGTGCCGCGTCAATTCAGGCTCGGCCATTTCCCGAACGCCAGGCTTGTTGCCGATAACATCATGACCCTGCCTCTCCATGAGCACGTCACCGATGATGATGTAAAATCAATAACTGCGGCAATAAAAAGCGCTATTGAATTAAACCCGACCGGATAACCCCACAAGGAAAATGGGAGCCTCAAACCAATCTCAAATGGAAAAGAAAGGGCATCTCGACAGATGAACAACAATATCCTCTGCATCGGCGCGGGATATGTCGGCGGGCCGTCTATGGCGATGATTGCGATGAAATGCCCCCGGCGCAGGGTGACCGTCGTCGATATCAACCGGGACAGGATCGATGCCTGGAACTCCGAAAACCTTCCCATATACGAGCCCGGCATTTACGAAATCGTCAAAGCGACCAGGGGCAGGAGTCTCTTCTTCAGTCCCGATATCGAAAAAGGTATCCGTGAGAACGACATCATCTTCGTCAGCGTCAATACCCCGGTCAAGGACTTCGGGATCGGCGCAGGCTACGCGGCAGACCTTCAGTATTGGGAGAAAACCGCCCGGGAGATCCTCAGGCATTCTGTCACTTCGAAGATCGTAATCGAGAAGAGCACGCTGCCGGTGAAGACCGCTCTTGCAATGGAGAGGATCCTGAACCACAAGAATTCGGTCAGGTTCGACGTCCTCTCCAATCCGGAATTCATGGCGGAGGGCACCGCGGTCCGCGACCTCGAAAATCCCGACCGCGTCCTGATCGGACACAGGAAGACCATACATGGAACGGCCGCGGGTTGCCGCCTCAAGGACATTTACCTGAACTGGGTTTCGGAAAGCAGGATCATCACGACCGACATCTGGAGCAGCGAGCTTTCCAAGCTCGTCTCGAATGCCTTCCTCGCCCAGCGCGTCTCTTCCATCAACTCCCTTTCCGCGCTGTGCGAAAAAACCGATGCGGACATCAGCGAGGTTTCGCGGTCCATCGGCATGGACACCCGCATCGGCCCCAGGTTCCTCAACGCGAGCGTAGGATTCGGGGGGTCGTGCTTCAAGAAAGACATCCTGTGCCTTGTGTACCTGTGCCGGGCGTACGGCCTGCAGGAAACGGCCGACTACTGGGAATACGTGGTCCGCATTAACGAATACCAGAAAGAGCGGTTCGTCAGGAACATGATCGCCGCAATGTTCAACACGCTGGCAGGGAAAAGGATTTGCCTTTTCGGTTTCGGCTTCAAAGCAGATACCGGCGACACGCGGGAGAGCCCGGCGATTTACATCGCCCGCCGCCTGCTGGAGGAGAAGGCCGAACTGGTCATAACCGACCCTCACGCACTCGGCAATGCCCGGGCCGAATTAAAAGAATGGGGCGGACAGGTCTCGTATGCGGACGACCCGTACGAGGCGGCCCGCGACTGCCATGCCGTGGCAGTCATGACCGAATGGGCCGGCTATCGCGGCCTGGACTACGGGAGACTGTTCGATTCGATGGTGCAGCCGGCGTTCATATTCGATGGCCGCAACATCCTCGACCACGAAGAATGCTACAGGCTGGGTTTCAATGTCTACCCTATCGGAAAGCCCTCAATGACGCATTTCTGATAAACGCAGTAAATGCTAACTATGAAGTCACCCCTGCGAAAGCAGGGGTCCAGTATTGAAAAAAGAAAACTGGATTCCCGCTTTCGCGGGAATGACATCTGTGTTCAGGGCCGGTTTCAGAACCGGCCCATTTTTATTCAATTCAGCCTGAACACCCTGACGTTGTCCGGCTCGGGAGGATTTCCTGGGAAATCCCTGATTAGCTTCCTGTGCAGCAGCTGGGCCGAGATTATCCCCACGACAGCCATGTTCTCCCGCTCGCTCATGAGCGAGCCGTTGAGCCTGCGGCATTTCCGGACGAGCTTCCCCACCTTTGCCGGGTTGAAAAGTCCCGTATCGGCGAGCGATTGCGGCGAGAGGGCATCCTGCACGTATTCCGGCTCGTGCTGTCCCAGAAAGCACTGGCTGATCGGCGCCCGGTAAGGCTGCTTGGGCCGGGATACAAGGCTTTCCGGCAGAATTTCGAGGGCGGCCTGCCGCAGTATGTACTTGTCCTTCAGCGCGTTAAGGCAATACGTGGAAGGCAGGGAACTTGCAAACTCCACTACGCGGTAGTCCAGAAACGGGAAACGCCCCTCCACCGAATGCCCCATCGCCACCCGGTCGCCCTGGGAGCACAGCAGGTAGTTGGAAAGGAAGATGCTGATTTCCGTGAACTGCGCCCGGGAAAACGGTTCCCATTGCCCGAACTCCTCCGGCAGCATGGATGTGAAGCGGCCGATAAAATCGTCAAGGCCGCCCGTTGCCCTCAGGATATCGTCGGCGAGAAAGGTCCTGATCCTTGATGTATTTTCCCAGCGGATGAAATGGGAGTACGCCGGCGATTCCGTCGCCGTCAGGCCCTTGCGGAAAAACGCGAGCAGGAGCGAGCTTGCGCGGCCGCGCCCGAAATCTATGTCCGGGTAAAGTTTCCTGAGCAGCAGGGGCCGCACAATCGAATCCGGTTGCTTCGCCCAATAGCGGCGAACCCTGTCCTCCTTGAATATGTCGTACCCTCCGAAGATCTCGTCTGACCCCTCCCCCGTCAGCACTACCTTGTAGCTGCTGTCCCGGACCAGTTTCGCCAGCATGTACATCGGGACGGGGGCCGTCCGCAGTATCGGTGTTTCCGTGTGCCAGACTACATCGGGAAGCTGCTCGCCGATGTCACGGTAACCGCACCGGATCATGCTGTGATCGGTTTCAAGCCAGCGCTTGGCCTGGTTCTGGAAGGCTGTTTCATCGAAACGCTCGTCGGCAAAACTGATGGAGAAAGTGCGCAGCCGGTTGTTGAAACTTTTTTTCACCGTGGAGGTTATGTACGAGCTGTCCAGGCCGCCGCTGAGATATGCGCCGACCGGCACATCCGCGCGCAGTCGGATTCGTGTCGCGTCCCTGAGCAGCTCTTTCATTTCCTCCAGCAGCGCCGGAAAGGGCCTCGAATCGCATTTCCGCGGGAACTGCAGCTTCCAGTACGGCTTGATATCGAGCCGATCGTCCCTGTACACCCCGAAACTGCCGGGCGGGAGCTGTCTGACGCCTTCGAATGGAGTGGCATCGCCGAGAGGCGCCCAGCAGATAAAGATATCGGAAAGCGTCCCGCGGTCTATTGCCCGCGGGACTCCCTGCCTTGCAAAAATGGACTTTATCTCGGAAGCGAAGATCAGCTCGCCGCTGCACTGAGTGTAATAGAGCGGGCGGATGCCGAGCCGGTCGCGGCCCAGCAGCAGGGATTTATTTTTCCTGTCCCTGATGGCGAAAGCGAATTGGCCGTTGAGATGCCGGAACAGCCCCTCTGATTCCTCCTCGTAAAGATGGACGAGCACTTCTGTATCCGTATCTGTATAAAACCTGTGTCCCCGCTTTTCGAGGCCGGCCCTGATCTCCGGGTAATTGAAAATCTCGCCGTTGAAGACGATCCAGACCGATTTGTCCTCGTTATGAACAGGCTGGTCGCCGCCCGCGAGGTCAATGATGCTCAGCCGCGCCGATCCGAGCCCCGCCTCCGGGTCCGTGTATATGCCTAACGAATCGGGGCCGCGGTGCCTGATAAGGCCCAGCATGCGTCTGAGCAGGCGCTCCCTGACGCCGGGTTTCGTTGTATTTCCCACAATCCCAGCTATCCCGCACATGCTGATCCTCTCCTGTTCACGTAAACACCTGCCTGGAACGGCTGTTCAAAAAGGACTGTCGGCGCACGAGGACCGGGCAGCGGATCGCATGCATGGTGAGAGGTCCGAAGCGCAATGCGCGCCGCGGCCTTTCTAAATTCCTGCTAAGCAATCCCCAGGCGCCCCTTCACCATCCTGATCACGTCGGCATTGCCGGGTGCATCGAGCCTTTTAATCCCTTCCTCCCGGGAAAGGACTCCGCGCCTGACGAGGCCGGCTATTTCAAAGGCGTAAGGGTGGAAACCGTAAGCCTTCCGGTGGACCTCTATCGCATATGCGTTCAGCAGGCAGTTGGTGGAGTTCGAATCGGTGTCCTGCGGAGGCTCCCAACCGAGTTGTGTGATCCTCTCATAAATCTTGCGCTCATCGTAATCGAGGAAGGCAAGCGGATGGATGTTGTAAATGCTTTCCCTGGTTGCCGAAAGCAACTCCTCACCCAGGAAGAAAGGCCCCACTGCTTTTCCCAGCCTTCCGTTGAGGGCCTTGAACATGAGGTTCTGCGTGGCCCTCATGAACTCCGCGCTGATTTTCATGACGGACGACTGGATCGGCGCCTGTCCCGGCGACCATCCGTAACCGATAAACGGTATCCTTTTCTCCAGCGCGATTTTCAGGACCAGCAGCTTGACTAAATGCATGCATGCCGAGCAGATGGAGCTCGCGCGCTCCAGGGATTTTTTCTCAAAAAGGTTTTCGCCCGCTGAGATCGCAAAAAGCTCTTTCAGCATCTGGAAGTCAGGCTTGTACATGATGTGGTCGATCCCGAGCGCTTCCACAACGCGGCTGATATTCTTCGCCGAATATGACGACAGGAAACCATTGTCGAAGGTGAGGGCCAGCACCCGCAGACCGAACCTGTTTTTAAAGATGTCGAGCGTGAATGAGCTGTCCTTGCCGCCGCTGTATGCTGCCAGGACGTCGTAATCGCCCCCGCGGAGGCGGCCCGCCAGCGCCTCGAATTTTTCCCTGTACCTGTTTTTCTGTTCCAGGCCCGTTTCGCGCCCCGGGGCGGCGCGGCAGTGCCTGCAAACGCCTGAACTGTCGAACTCAATTCCCGGAAAGGTTTCCGGCAGGACACAGCTGGTGCATAATCTGGTCATAACCCTCCATCTTTCAAAACGAGTTTGTCAATTTTACCCGAGGCATTCTTCGGCAGCGATTGCCTGATCTCGAAGTATTTCGGGACGGCGTATTCCTCCAGGCATTTGCGGCAGTGGTAAAGCAATTCCCTTGGCGTCAACCGGTGTCCCTCGCGGGGCACGATAAAGGCCTTGATCGCATTACCCAGGAGATCGTCTCTGACCGGCACAACCCCGACTTCGGCAACGCCGTCCATCTCGTAAATGGCATTTTCCACTTCCCGGGGGCTGACTCTTTCCCCCCGGGTCTTTATGATATCGTCCTTGCGGGAGACGAAATAGAGATAGCCCTCTTCATCCGTCTTGAAGAGGTCACCCGTAAAGAGCACCTTTTCACCCGGCAGAATGCCCGGCCTGAGGACTTTCGCGGTGGCCTCGGGGTCGGCCCAGTAGCCTTTCATCACGTTAGAGCCGCGCACTACAAGTTCACCGACTACGCCGGGAGCGGCAATCTCGCCTCTCTCGTCTATGACCCAGACTTCCTCGTTGGGCATTGCCTTGCCGACCGAGCCGGGCCTGCGGTCCAGCTCCTCCGGCGACAGATACGAAACCCGCTTGCATTCAGTCAACCCGTACATTGAAAATATCCTGACATGCGGGAAGGTCTCCCTCAGCATGCGGATGTGCTTTAAAGGAAGGGCGGCTCCGGCATTGGTTATGTACCGCAGCGAGCTGAAATCGAATTTCCCCAGGCTCTTCATCTGGAACAGCAGGGCGAACATCGTGGGCACGCCGGGGAATCCCGCTACCCTCTCCTCCACAATCCTCTTTACGATTTCAAACGGGAACGAAAATGATTTTTCGAGCACCAGGGTGCCGCCCGTCTTGAATGTGATCAGCACCTGGTAAAGGCCATAACTGAACGAAAGAGGCAGGACGTTCAAAACCGTGTCCCCGGGCAGGCAGCCCAGGTAATCCGAGACCGAGGTCGCGGCAGATATCATATTCAGGTGGGTCAGCATTACCCCTTTGGGATCGCCTGTCGAGCCGGAAGTGTAAATAATCGAGGCGAGATCGATATCGATGTTCCGGCTTTCCGGCCGGTCGGGAGGCGACATGCACACCTTTTCCCAGTCAATGATGGTCAGCGCAGCGCCGTCTGCATTCAGAGTTTCGGACCGGGGACAGCCCGCGCAAACCGTGAAGCGCAGGGATGGGACCTCGTCGAGGACATGGCCCAGAGCGGCTATCCGGGAGCTGTCCGAAATGAGGACCTTAGCTCCGCATTTTTTCAGGATGCGGGAGAGTTTGCCCGGTTTGAGCTGGGGGCTGAGCACTACGAAAACGGCATCCGCCTTGAGGGCGCCGAATATGGAAACGACGGTCTCGACCGAATTGTCCAGGAACACGGCAATCCTGTCGCCCCTGAGGACGCCGCATTGCCGGAACAGATTTGCCAGCCGGTCGGCATCGCTGTCGATCTTTGCATAGCTGAGCCTCTCGCCCCCAAAGACGATGGCTGTTTTGTCCGGGCTTTTGCGGGCGCTTTCCTCAAGGAAATTTTGCAGGAGCATCCTACAGGTCCTTTCATATCGGGTCATATTGGGTCATCCGGTCCTTCCGGTAAATCCTGCTCAATTCTGAGCGGCCAGGGCGAAAGTTTCCAGGGCGGCAAGTTTCCTGACCACGAATGCAGCAATTTTTTCGATCGAATCCAGATTATCCGGGACCAGGTCCTCATCATCGAACACAACACCGCACGCAGTCTGGACATATGAGACTATCTCCAGGATCCCGGTGGAATCGATCACACCGCTTTCCAGCAGCGGGTCATCATCGGCAAGCTCTTCTTCGGGCAGGAAATTTTCCATGATGAAATTGCGGATTTCTTCTTTAATTCTGACGAACTGATCCATTTTGACTCCTGTGTCCACCCCTGTATTCAATAATATCTTTGCTGTTTTTTATAAGGCTGTTGATTTTATAAACCCGGACCGGATGGAAAAGATCGGTAGCAGCCTTTTGCCGCTCTCTTAAACGGCCATAAGGCTTTGCATTACCGGGCAGTCCTTTATTGACTTAGGCCCTCGGCCGATGCGACGCTCCGTTCCATCCAGGCAATGACAAATTTTTACTCGAATAACGGTAAAACGTATATGCTCAAAAATACGATTTTATCCTTCCAATTCCATTAATCTCCTTCAGGATTAGGCGCAGGCGGCCGCCCCCTGAAAATCACGCTCGTAATATTCCGGCCGATTTATTATAAGCGTTAGGATGAAATCCAAGCGAGGAGATCGAACAGGATGGCGGGTTCATTGACAAGGGCCCTGGTAGTGGAAGGCGGCGCAATGCGCGGCGTTTTTTCCACCGGGGTTCTGGACGGCTTCCTGGAAGCCGGTTTCAACCCGTTCGATCTTTTTATCGGGGTGTCTTCGGGGGCGTCGAATCTGGCCGCTTACCTGGCGGGGATGCACGGCCGCAATGCAAAGATATACCTGGACTACTCCCTTAGACCGGAGTTCCTTTCCTATTCCCGTTTCATTTTTGGCGGCCATCTCCTTGACTTGGACTGGATGTGGGAGACGACCATCCGCGAAATCCGCCTGGACCTGCCGGCCATCTATTCGCGGCGCCTGCCGTTTATAGCCGTACTCACAGATGTGAGGACGGGTTCGGCCTTTTACAAACTCACCTCCGCCTCGGACCTGGAGCAGACGCTCAAGGCGTCAAGCGCCATGCCGCTCGTGTATCGCGGTTTCCCCCTGGTCGACGGCCACCCGTTTTCGGACGGAGGGCTTGCCGACCCTCTGCCTGTAAGAGCGGCCATTGCGCGCGGCTCGGACAATATCATGGTCATCCGCTCGCGGGTAAAAGGATACAGGAAGGGGAACAGCCCTTTCGACAGGATTCTTTTACGGCACGTAAAGAACTACCCCCTGCTGAAGGAGACTATCCGGAAGAGAGCGGAGGTTTACAACGAATCCGTCGACCTCATCCGCATGCCGCCCGTGAATGTGGTGGAGATCTGCCCGCCGGACAATTTCCGCGTGTCGCGCCTGACGCGAAGCCGCGGCATCCTCGAGGAAGGATACGCCCAGGGCCGCGAGGCGGCAAGGGAAGCTATGGTGTTATGGACCCGGCAGGAATAGCCTGTAGCCGGGACAGCAAAGACTTGCTTTGACTTCACAACAGAATCCAGGGCGAATTTTGAAGAACGGCGCGGCATTGTTGAAAGCGTAATTCAGCCCCGCTCAAAGGCGGCCCCCTTTGAGCGGATATGACTGCGGACGGCGAATTATATTGACTTCCCCTTATTTATCCAATATCATTTTTTTCAAATTAGATACTACCGGCAAAGTTGGATTGTCGGTGTGTCGCTGAAGTTGATCAGACATTTGAATTGCAGAGGCGCCGCCAATACTCTTCAGTGTTGGCGTTTTTTTTCCTTTCCGTCAATATTGCCATCCGGCTTGGAGGAGAATTGGAAGGGGATGCCGTAATTTCGGAATTCAAAGTAAAATTGTTTGATGAGCGTAAAGGTTGCAGGTTCATTGAGAAAGACGGCGGGTAGCGATGTGCTTTAGCATTATAAATCCATTCAGGCCGCGAGTTTAACTTGAGGCCGGCACATCACTTGATGTTCAGCAGGTCAGAAGAGGTCCGGCTGGTAAGGCGTATAAAAATCAATCTGAGTAAGTTAAATATCGCGTTGCTCCGCGTTGACGCGTGTTGACTTGCATTCAAAAAAGGAGAAATCAATGAACAAGAATCTTTATGTAGGGAATTTGGCGCCCGAAGTGACCGTGGAAGATCTGAAGTATAATTTTTCCCAGTCCGGCAACGTTGTTTCGGCAAGCATCATAAAAGACAACTATACCGGAATGAGCAAGGGGTTCGGTTTCGTCGAAATGGAAACGGAACAGGGGGCGGCCGAAGCGATTAAAAGGCTTAATGGCGGCGAACTCTGCGGCAAGGTGATCACCGTAAACGAGGCTCGTCCCAAGAGGGACAACAGAGGCGGCTCAAGGCCCGGCGGATCAAGGCCCGGCGGCTCGCGCTCCGGGGGTTCCGGCCGCAGCGGAGGCTACGGCAGGAGGTATTAATCCGCCGGTTTATTAAGCAGCCGCATGGAACAGTTTGAGAAAGAGGTTGTGCTTGGCACAACCTCTTTTTTTCATCTTTCCCCAACCATAATAGGTCTGTCGGTTCATACCATAATTGCGAAAGGCTTTTGAAATGATTTTAATCCGCAGTGGTAATTCAGAATGCGGAGGTTGGGACTAAGGTCGCTCTGAGCTTTTCCGGTTCACTGACGGTCAGGCTAAAACTCCTTACTGATTACCCTCCCTAAATTCTTTGCCCTATTCAGCAATGCTTCATTCTGTTCTTTATCATCTCCAAAAGAGCCATAGACTATTCCTATTATTTCCACACCGACAAACTTCGAAATATCATAAAACGATTGCAGTGCATTTTTTGCACCGGAATCTATTACGTTGGTCAATCCATAAGTTATTAGTATGCCAATTTTTTTACCTCGGAGAATGTTTTCATTATTATTTAATTCCGAAGAATAGAATAACCTGTCAATAAATGCCTTGGTCAGCGAGTTAAAATTAAAGAAATAGATTGGACATGCGATTACTAAAATTTCGCTATTGCGCACTTCAGCTATAACTTCATTCAATCCATCATCAAAAATACACTTATGCATATCGTTTTTCTTACATGAATCACATCCAATACAATGATTAATTCTTTTGAGCTTAGCTAATTCAATTTTCTTAATCGAAATATCTTTATCATCAATAACTGACAGCATGGCTTCTATCAGACGAGCGGTATTTCCATTCGTTTTTGGGCTGCCAAGTACTATCGTTGCATTCTTCATAATATCTCCAATTTTTCAAACCGAAAACTCTCAGCTCGCCTTGTAGAGCGCCTCCATGGCGTCGTTGAAACCGTTCTCAATTCGCCGCGCAATTGTTGCCCGGGAGAAATCGGTTGAAGAGCCTTCCGCCCCCTTACCCGTCTGGCCCACCGTGATCAGGCGGTTCATTTTCTTGTGCCGCGCCATTTCCCTGTATGCCTTGTGCCGGCGCAGCGGGCTGTCTTCCGGGAGCTTTCTGTCCAGTTCTTCGAAAAAGTCGATCAGCGATTCGATATTAGCGGCGAGCTTCCCATCCAGCGAGAACTTCCCCGAGAAGATCATATTATAGCACCGTTCGTAGGATTCCTTAAGATTGCAGGGCAGCTCGCCCGCCTTGCGATGGACCTCGACATAAAAAAGCTCGCGCTCGATGTCCGGGTCGCCCGCCTCGACCTGCTCCAGGGCGTTGATTGCTGCTGCCAGGGGGGTATTGATAAATATGCCTCCGTCCCAGTAAAACTCCCCGTCGATTTCCGTCATCGGGAAAGAGACCGGGAAGCTTCCGCTTGCCATGATGTGCCGGAAGCCGAGCTTCATCCGGCCGTTGTCGAACTTGGCCTGCTCGCCGGTGCGGACGTTGACGGCCGTTACGATGAGCCTCGTCCTGTCCGGCTGGTTGAGTTTTTCAACATCGGCATATTCCAGGAAAGTTTTCTCCAGAACGGAGGTGTCGTACAGGTTCGTGCAGCTCAGGGGCGAGAAAAACATCTGGGGATTGATCCTGTACATCCCCGGGTTACCGCACAAAGAAAGGTTCTGCTGATAAAACTCAAAGCAGGACAGGGCTGGTTTCGGGCACCAGGGACGCAGCATGTCCACGGCCCCGCCAACGGGGTCGTCCATGCAAAAACGTTCCCGCCATACTTCTTCGAGTGTGGCGACGGGGTCTTGCTTTGCCGCGGCCAGCAGAGCCGCGTTGATGGCCCCTATGGAGATGCCCGCTACAACGCGCGGCGAAAACCCTTCTCCCCTGTACGCATAAAGCGCCTTGAGCGCTCCGAATTCATAAGCGCCAAGGGCGCCTCCGCCCTGCAGGGCGATGCCGGTGATAATCTTTCTCTTTGCAGTCATGATCAGGCCCTTTTGAAATGGAGATGCCGCAATTGCGGATGTAACACGCCTCTACACGAAATTCCGGATGCAAGCGCGACGAAACTGTCCAACTTTGCCCGAATTAAGGGGATTTTTCAAACGAAAAAAAGGGGGATTCTTTCCTCGCGTATGGAGGAGGGGTGAATTCTTAGACAGGATACAGTAGTGATCCCTCCCGACAAAAGACGAAGGGCATTACGATTATGGCCGGTTCAGGTTTGTTTTCTTTTCAAGGGCGCCATCGCCGGACCTTCTATGACATCTCCCTCCGCACGGAAGCGGCTGCCATGGCAGGGGCAATCCCAGCTCTTTTCCAGCCTGTTCCAGTGGACGATGCAGCCCAGGTGGGTACATGCGGGCCTGAAAGCGATTGGGCTCCCCTGTTCATCGCTCCCCCCGCAATAGAAGGCAAGCTTTTCGCCATGCATCTCGACCAGGCCGCCCTCGCCCGGGCATAGTGATCCGACTGTCTTCAGGTCGGCAGGTTTAAGCGCTTCAAGGTACTGCTTGCCGACATTCAGATTATCCGCGATGAACTCCTTCGCCGATTTGAGCGGTGTGAACCGTCGTGAATCATATACTTCCGCCCAGAGAGTCTTGCGGCCCAGTACGAGACCGGTGATGATTGAGGCGGCCAGCGTGCCGTACACCAGGCCGTTTGCCGCAAAGCCCGTTGCGACAAATACATTCCCGGACCCGATTGATCTGCCGATGTAAGGCAGGCCGTCCGCGGCCCTGTAATTTTGCGCCGACCAGCGGTACGCAACTTTTTCAACAGGGAAATGCGAGCGGGCGAAGTCCTCGACCCTCCGGTAATAGTCCACACTGTCGTCCTGTCGGCCGACCTTGTGCCTTTCGCCGATTACGACCAGGTATTTCCGGTTTCCGTCCCCGTAAGAGCGAATGGAATGGCTCGGCTCCTCCGTGGTCCAGAATAGGCCGTCCGGGTATTCGCCCCCGCTCAGCGTGGCCGCTATCCCGTATTCGCGGTAAGGCGCCAGCTCCGCCTGCAGGAAATTGAACCCTTTGGGCGTATGGGTGGCCATGAAAATGCTTCCGGTACGGACCCTGCCTTGCTCAGTGGAAACCGTCCCCGCCTTCTCGTTTATTTCGACAACCCTGGAGTTCTCGAAAATGCGGCAGTCTTCAGATAAGGCTGCCCTGGCCAGGCGCCGTATATAAATGAGGGGATTGAACTGCGCCTGCCGGTTTAAACGCAGGGCGCGGTTCGCCGGAAGCGGCAGGGGCACATCATCGACAAGCTCGGCGGGAAACCCCAGCTTTCGGAGTGCGTCGTACTCGCGGGACAGTTCTTCGCCCTGCGATTCCACCAGCGGGAATATGTAATGGGGCTTTCGGACAAACCCGCACGGGATGTCGAGATCGGAAACGGTTTTCTCAATGAAATCGATCATCGCACTGCGCGATTCCAGGACCTGCCGGGCCCTTTCATCGCCCCATTTCTCGCGGATGGTGTAGACGTATTCGTCGACCGTGACGTGCAGGTTGCCGGTTGAGTTGCCGGAAGCGCCCTCCCCTATGCACATTGATTCCAGGAGAGCGACTTTTTTCCCGTATCGGGCGAGGAGCAGGGCCGCCGTTACGCCGGTAATGCCGCCCCCGATTATGGCAACATCGGCCTGCATTTCGCCCGTGAGACTCGGGAATTGTACGTCCCGCGGGGCCGTGCCTTTCCATATCGAATCGTTTTTCATGAAGGAGGTACCGTTTTTTCCATGTATTTTCTTGAATATAACGGCTGCAGCTCTGACGTGTACATCAGGGCTTTTCTGATTTTTCAGCGAGGAATGACTCAGGGGGATAATAAATTTAAGGCTTGCCGGCGTTACCAAGAGGAGTCCGATATTCAGGCACCTCCGCCATATTCGCCCGGCGGCGTCATTGCGGAGGGTATCAGGACTGGAAACGTCAGTATGCGGGGCCCGGAAAGCGGTGCCGCTTATCCTCTGATGCTGCCGTGGAGCATGAAAACCAGGTGTTCGAAGATATCCTTCTGGATGTGCCCGAGCATTTCTTTCCTCATCACGGTAAGGGCATCGAAAGGCTTCAGCCTTTTTCGGTAAGATCTCTGGGATGTAAGCGCGTCGTAAACGTCGGCTATCGAGCAGATCCGGGCATACAGGTGTATATCTTCCCCGATTAGACCCTGGGGATAACCGTTGCCGTCCACACGCTCGTGGTGCTGCAGGATTATGCTCCCGCATTCCGGGGAAAGCTGGTTGGCCGCCCTCAGGAACTTGTACCCGAATTCCGGGTGTTTTTTCATCTGGTCCATTTCAATTTTGTTCAACCGCCCCGACTTGTTGATTATCGCGGGGTCGACCTGGACCTTGCCTATATCATGCAGGAAAAAGCCCGCCCCCAGTTCATGAAAATTGTGGCCGGCGGTATTGAGGACCCTTTTTGCCAGCATGATGGAGAATATCCCTACGTTTACGGAATGAGTGTGGGAAAAAGGGTTGTAATCCGCCTGTTTTATAAGCTCGTTTGCCGTCGGCTCGTCTTCAAGAAGCATGTCGACCAGCCCGTAAACCCCGGATTTCACGGTCTTGATATTTTCCGCTGTCGGGCTCTCGTTCAATTTGTTGATCATTGACAGGGTAAATGTTTTGACTGCCGCCGCCTTGACAGTGGGGTCCATGCCATGGTCGACCAGGATCTTGTTATACTCCGGCGGGACCAGTTCTTCCGGGCTCCATTGAGGCGCTTCCTCGATCATGCCCTTTTCCGGCTCGGACTCCTGCTTGGCTGCCGAGGGCAGCGCGGTCTTCAAGCTCCGCGAAGGGTCAACCCTGACGTTGCGGTAGCCGCTTTCGACTATCTGCTTTATCTGGTTTTTTGATTCGATCAGAAATTCGCTTTTCAGGGTCGGATGGTCTACCCAGGAAGTGAGGATCACATACATGCCGACCCGGAGCTCTCCGGCATTGATTACGAGGGTTTCATATGGATTCAACGTCATCTGCATAGCTCACCGATTATTTTTCAATGTACCGTGCAGTATATAAACCAGATGCTCAAAAATATCCTTTTGCATCTGCCCCGGCATTTCGTCTCTCATTAGCACAAGTGCATCGAATGGTTTAAGACTTTTTTTATAGGAACGCTCGGACGTGAGCGCGTCGTAGACGTCCGCCACGGTGCATATCCGGGCATAGATGTGGATTTCCTCCCTGGCCAGCCCCTGGGGATACCCTCTGCCGTCGACGCGTTCGTGATGCTGCAGGACTATCTGCCCGCATTCTTTTGACAGCTGAACAGTATGCTGCAGGACCTGGTAGCCGAATACAGGGTGCATTTTAATCTGTTCGAATTCCTGGGGCGTGAGCTTTCCCGGCTTATTGATTATCCCGGAATCGATCCGCACCTTGCCCAGGTCATGGAGGAAGAAGCCTGCGCCGATCTCCTTGAAATTATGGCCATCCGGACGAAACATGCTCTTCGCGATCATAATTGCGATCATGCCGACATTAACGGAATGGGTATAAGTGTATGCGTCATGGGCGGTTATATTGATCAACTGGTTTGCCGTCTCCTGCTCGTCCAGGACCATATCGACTATGTCGTATACGGCCGATTTTGTTTCCCCGATGTTTTCCGAAGACGGGCTCTCGATCAGTTTCTTCATCATGCACAGTGAGTATTGCTTGACCGCCTCGGCCTTTTTTGCGGGTTCCATGTTTCTGTCTTTCAAGATACTGCGAAATTCCGGGGGGACGAGGTCTTCCGGGCGCCATTGGCCGGGGACTTCCATCCTCCCGGGGGGATCGTCAGGCCGGGCCGGCACGATTGCCGTGCTGCGGGAAGGGTCTACTGTTATCTCCTTGAACCCGTAATCGGCCATCTGCTTGATCTGGCTTTTTGACTCTATCCTGAACCGGCTTTTCAGAAAAGGGTGGCCCAGCCATGAATCAAGGATAATGTACATGCCTACTTGAAGTTCGCCGACCGGCACTTTGATCTTTTTGTTTGATTTTGCTGCTGCCATCCAATTCTTCCCGCAGGAGTCGATCAGTGTTTCTTTATGCTGCCGTGGAGCATGTAGACAAGGTGTTCGAATATGTCTTTTTGAAGGTGTCCGAGCATCTCGTCCCTTATGATCACCAGGGCGTCAAACGGCGACATGCTTTTCTTATACGACCTTTCCGAAGTCAGCGCATCGTAAACGTCCGCAATCGCACAGATCCGGGCATATATGTGGATCTCATCCCGGGCCAGGCCCTGGGGATAACCCCTTCCGTCCACACGCTCATGGTGTTGCAGGACGATATGCCCAATCTCTTCGGAGAGCTGGTTCGCCTTTTTCAAGACCTGGTAGCCGAATTCAGAATGTTTTTTCATCTGGCAGAATTCTTCCGGGGTGAGCTTTCCCGGCTTGTTGATGATATCGCAATTGACCTTGACTTTACCAAGGTCGTGGAGGAAGAACCCCGCCCCCAACTCCTTGAGATTGTGGTCCTTCTTGTCCAGAACCCTGCTTGCGAGCATTATGGAAAGTACTCCGACATTGACGGAATGAGTGTATGTATAGGGGTCGTGATCGGTGATATTGAGCAGCTGGCCGGCGGTCTCGTCCTCGTCCAGGATCATATCAACTATATCGTAAACGCCCGTCTTTACTTCATGGATGTTTTCGGCCGTTGGGTTCTCGGTCAATTTCTTTATCATAGAGTGCGAATAATTTTTAACAGCCTCGGCCTTTTTTCGCGGCTCCAGGCTTTTGTTCCTTAGTATTTCGCGAAACTCCGGCGGTACAACTTCCTCCGGGCTCCACTCAGGCATTGTGATTACTTTCGATTCCGCCCTTTCTGCCGGACTTTCTTCCGGTCTTGCTTCCGGTCTTGTTTCCGGTTTTTCAGCCGTCATGTATTCCTGAAGCCGAATCGTGCTGCGGGACGGATCGATGCTGACGCTTTTAAACCCGCTCTCAGCGAGTTTTTTGATCTGGCTGCTTGATTCGATCAGAAAATGGCTCTTGAGAAAAGGGTGATCCATCCACGAATTAAGGACGACATACATCCCTATTCGCAGGTTGCCGACGGGCACAATTATTTTTTTACTCCTGTTGTCGATTCCCACGGCTTTATTGAGAAGAACCGTTCCTTAGAATCTTTTCATCTGCCGGATACAAATTTCCGATTTATCATTATCGGCTGTTTTCAATGATTACTTGAATATTTTCGTCTCAAATCGAATAATAAATTTATTTACTCGCCGGGCGGGGGACTTGTGCCCGGGACGCGGTTAATCAACACCCAAATAGATACCTTTGAGAGCCCTTCGTTTATTCTGGTTATCCTACACTTCATAATACATTAAATGTGGACGCATTCTCGACACCGTGCTCAGTCCGAAGGAAAGCTTATGCCTGTTGCCATTGAAATACCTTGTCATATTAAAGGCATATAAAAGGAATACCGCCTGCAGAAAATGTTTGACAAGCAAATCAATCCCGTATACT
>CAZKYN010000041.1:0-17080 GCA_964556675.1 uncultured Syntrophaceae bacterium | reverse complement strand
AAATCCAAAAAGATCAATTTTGCGACTTTGGCTGCTGTCCTGGCTGGGGCGATCCTGGGCGGGGGCGGAGCAGGGACCTCGGCGGCTATCGGAATGACGCTGGCAACCGCCTCCACACTAGGCCTGAAATACAGCCGGGAAAACGAAGAGGAGGCGGACCGTATAGGCATGCAGTACCTCGTAAGCGCCGGGTACGACCCGAAGGGAATGCTCGATTTTATGAAAATCATGAAGAACTATGAATTCTATTCGAGCAATATCCCTTCATATTTCCTTACTCACCCCGGTACGGAAGACAGGATCCGCTATCTGGACGGCCTCATACAGGTCAAATATAAGCAAAAAGGCGCGATTGACTTTTACGGTAAGATCGGGCGCGTTCAGGCATTGCTGGTTCTGGGCGAGAAGGAGCCCGGCCCGGCGCTTAAATATTTCGAAAAGAAACTCGAGTCCTCGCCCTCAGATATCGATGCCCTGTACGGCTCCGCTGTAGCTCTAGGGCGGCTGGGCAAAGCAGACCAGGCGTCGGCGGCTTTCGACAGAGTCTTGAAAACCGCGCCCAACGACATCGATGCGCTGCGGGAATACGGGATAATGCACTTCAATATGAGGAGAATGAAAGAGGCCGAGTCCTGTCTGAAAAAAGCATATGCCGTTAACGACGGCGATGCCCAGACAATACTGTATCTCGGAAAATGTTATGAGGAATCGGGCCGGTACCCGGATGCGCTTGATCTCTACAGTAAATACCAGCAGAAAAACGCCCAGGACACAAATATCTATTACAACCTGGCAATGATGTACGGTCGCACCGGGGACAACGGGATGTCCCATTACAATTTCGGCATATATTTCAAGAAGAAGGGAAAAAACGACAGTGCCATCTTCCATTTCCAGTCGGCCCTGAATTCATTCCCTCCGGACAGCGACAAATACGCGGAGATCTCTTCCGAGCTCGAGGATTTGAAGAAGGCCCGCAAGGCCCCGCCGCGGCCAAACGGAAGCCGGCCCCCGTCGGGCCGAAAATCCGGGTAGCAATGACAAGGGCATTCGGAAGAAAGCCCGGTCCGGGAAGCAGCAAATCCGTTCTCCTTGTAAACCCCTGGATCCACGACTTTGCCGCATATGATTACTGGGCCCAGCCACTGGGCCTGCTCTATCTTGGCTCCATGCTGCGGGGCAAAGGTGTCGACGTAGGCCTCGTCAATTGCCTGGACCCTTTTCACCCCGGCATGGACGGAGCGACGCAGCCGGTCCGGTTCGAATCCGGCCGCGGCAAATTCTTCCAGGAGGAGATCTCAAAACCTGCTGCCCTGCAGGGAATACCTCGAAAATACAAAAGATATGGTGTAACGCCCGACGTTTTCCGCAACGAATTGCGGGAGATGAATGCCCCGGACCTGGTGCTGGTTACGTCTATGATGACTTACTGGTATACCGGTGTGTCCGAGACGATCCGGATAATCAGGGAGACTTATCCGGGCGTTCCGGTTTTCCTGGGCGGCAATTACGCCAGGCTTTGCCCCGCCCACGCGAAAGCGCACTCAGGCGCTGATGCCGTGATGACCGTCGATGCCCTTCAGGCCCTTCCCGATATCTTCGAGGTTCTGGGAATCATGTATGATACAGGCAATCCCCCCGGTTCGGACGACGCCCTGAATGCCCTCCCCTATCCTGCTTTCGATCTCCTGAACAAGCCCTCGCAGGTCCCCATCATCACCTCAAGGGGGTGCCCGTTCCGGTGCACCTATTGTGCCTCGCCTGTTCTAAATGATAAATTCAGCCGGCGGGACCCAGCCGGGGTTGCGGATGAGATAGAATACTGGAGCGCCCGGGGCATCCTCAACTTTTCGATTTACGATGACGCCTTCCTTGTGAGACCGGCAGAAATGGCTGTTCCGCTCATGCGGGAGGTTATCGACAGGGGGGTCGGCTGCCGTTTTCACTGCCCGAACGGCCTGCACCTGCGTGAAGTCACACCGGAAATAGCTGAATTGATGAGGGAGTCGGGATTTGAGACGCTTCGTTTCGGATTTGAAACATCCGAACCCTTGCGGCAGGTTCGGACCGGCGGAAAGGTGCGAGGGGATGACCTGGTAAATGCGGTCAGCTGTCTGAAGCAGGCCGGCTATGAGGATCGGGATATCGGAATTTATCTTTTGTGCGGACTTCCCGGCCAGCCCGCCTCCGAGATTGGCGACAGCATAGAATTTGTCAAAGACCGCGGGGCCAGACCGATACTCGCGGAATTTTCTCCCATTCCGGGGATTGCGCTCTGGGATGAATGCCGGAAGATCTCGAAATTTGATCTTAACGAGCCGCTGTTTCATAATAATACACTGCTGCCCTGCGCAGGCCCGGACCTGTCGATAGCTGTTTACAGGGATCTCAAGCGGCAATGCCAGCTCTGAGCAAATCCTTGTTTTCCAACAATAAAAGGGATAGAATACACGGCATTAGATGCTGATTTTAACCTGAAGGAGAGACTCTCTATTTTCTCGACAGGAGCGCCCTCGTGGTGGGGCAGGCATATTGTGATTGGGGCCTTTTCGGTCCTTTTTCTGCTTCTGGGCATAGATACGCTTGTCGCAGCCTACCGCCTCAAGAACCCCCATGAATTCATCATGTATTTTTTCGCCTCCAACCTGATGATACTGGTGAGCGCGGTCGGGATATTGTATGCCGGGATCAGGCTTTATTACATATACCACCCGGTGTGCGAACCGGAGCGGATTAACGCTGATGAACCGAACAGGGGGGAGGACAGCGATGACTGATCTGGAAAAGATCATGAAAAGGATAGATTCTTACGAGGCGGATATGGTCCGCATGCAGATAGCGCTTACCGGCATCCCGGCGCTCGCGCCGGAAAACGGCGGGGATGGCGAATTTGCAAAAGCGCTTTACGTCAAACAGAAGCTCCGTGAATTCGGGTTCGGCGATATCGAATCGATTGATGCCCCGGACAGCAGGGTATCCTCCGGGATAAGGCCCAATATAATAACGAGATTGAAGGGGAGTCCCGGCAGGGAATCCGTCTGGATCTTCACGCATATGGATGTCGTCCCCCCCGGCGAAGCCAGCCTCTGGCGCAAAGACCCTTTCCAGGGCTACAGCGTTGATGGGATGGTGTACGGGCTCGGCACAGAGGACAATCAGCAGGATCTCGTTTCGTCCTTATTTGCAGCCCGGGCCTTCATTGCTGAGGGCATAGCGCCTGCCCGGGGTATAAATCTGGCCTTTCTCGCGGACGAGGAGGTCGGAAGCGTATACGGCATGGAATACCTTGCTGCCCAAAGGGGGGATATGTTCAGCAAATCCGACCTGCTGATAGCCCCCGATTATGGCGACGAACATGGAGCCGTGATCGAAATTGCCGAAAAGAGCATGCTGTGGATAAGGATCAGGACCTCCGGCCGGCAATGCCATGCCAGTAAGCCGCACCTGGGACGAAACGCCTTCCGGGCGGCATCATACCTGGTTGTGAGCCTTAATGACCTTTACCGTGTTTTTGATTATTCCGACCCCATCTATCGTCCCGAAATCAGCACCTTCGAGCCCACGAAGAAAGATGCAAATGTCCCGAATATCAATACTATACCGGGCGAGGATGTTTTCTATCTGGACTGCCGGGTGCTGCCGTCGTATCCGCTGGACCGGATCTTGAGCGAGATCAGGAAAATGGCGGACGATATCGAAAAGAAGTTTGACGTGAGTATCGAGCTTTCACCCGTTCAGCAGGGCCAGGCCCCCCCGCCCACGCCCGAGGATGCACCCGTTGTGAAGGCTTTGCAGAGGGCCGTCAGGGAAGTTTACGACGTAAGCCCTTCGGTCGTCGGTATAGGCGGCGGTACGGTCGCGGCGCCGTTGCGACGGATAGGCCTTCCCATTGCCGTCTGGTCCCGCATCGGCAATACGGGACACCAGCCTGACGAGCATTGTCTTATATCCAATATGGTCGGCAACGCAAAGGTGTACGCAAGACTGTTTTCCGGGTCGTAATCGGGAGATTGCATTTGCAGGGGCGAAATGATATGGAATCCGGCAATTTTCAAGACAAAACAGGACGGTAGATTGAAAAGCCGAGATGAAGAGATATCGAGGAAGATAACCTTCCCTGATATCCATTTTACCAAGGTCCTGCTGGGTGAGAGGGACAGGAATCTCAAGCTCGTTGAAAAGCTTGAGGGAGTGCGGATCAATTTCCGTGGGAACGTCTGTACTATTACCGGCGACATGATAGCGGTCGAACTTGCCGACCGGCTTCTCACTCAACTTTATGCCCTGATCGAAAAAGGTTACCCGCTCTACACCTCGGATATCGATTATGCCCATCGCATCCTCAAGGAGGACAGTTCCGCCCGGCTGCAGGATATCTTCCTGGACGCGGTGTTTATTTCTTCCAAGAAAAAGACAATTGCCCCCAAAAGCATAGCCCAGAAACTCTATATAGACGCCATGCGCAAATATGATATGGTCATCGGCATAGGACCCGCGGGCACGGGCAAGACATACCTGGCAATGGCAATGGCGGTCTCGTTCCTGCTCGAAAAAAAGGTGAACAGGATAGTCCTGGCCCGGCCCGCCGTGGAAGCGGGGGAAAAACTCGGATTTCTCCCCGGGGATATTGCCGAAAAGGTGAACCCGTACCTGAGGCCCCTTTATGACGCTCTTTTCGATATGATGGATTTCGAGCGGGCCAATTCCCTGGTGAGCAGGGGCATAATTGAAGTGGCCCCGCTGGCCTTCATGCGGGGCAGGACGCTTAACGATTCTTTTGTGATTCTGGACGAGGCCCAGAACACGACCTCCGAACAGATGAAAATGTTCCTTACCAGGATGGGATTCGGTTCAAAGGTCGTCATAACCGGGGACATCACCCAGATCGACCTGCCGGCCGATAAGGCTTCGGGACTTGTTGAAATTGAAGGAATTCTCAGGAAAGCGGACGGGATCAAATTCGTCTATTTTTCGGAAATTGACGTGGTCAGGCATCCGCTGGTCCAGGAGATTATCAGGGCTTACAACCACCTTGACCGGATCCGGGCGAAGCGAAAACCCGAAAGCAGCCGATAATAAAAGCGCATGCAAAAGAGCAACGGCGTTCTAAAATCGAAGGCATCCGTTTCCCGCAAGGAAAGGTTTCTCAAAGCCCTGGAGACCGTGCCGCTGAGAAAGGCCCTGATGCTCGTAATCCTGAGCCTCCTCCTTTCGGTGCTCCTCATCCCGCGGATCACCTTTTTCCACCCCATTTACAGCGTGGGCTCAATCGCCGCGAAAGACATCAAGGCGGACCGGGACTTCCTCGTGGAAGACAAAGTATCAACCGAGCAGGCCAGGCTTGAGGCCGCCCGGAATACAGAGCCGGTATTCGACTATGATTTGGAAGTGCCGGGGACGATATCATCTAAGCTCACGAGCGCCTTCATGATCTTGTCCGAGACTTACGACCATATTAACCGCCTTAAGAGCTCAAATACCTATTTCAATTCCCAGGACTTTATCCAACGCGGGCGAGAAGACGCTCAAAGGATGCTGGGGGTGCGTTTTTCAGACCGGGAATTCGAGTTTTTTTCCCGTTCACCAGCCGCCCCGGATATCCAGGACCAGCTCATCAAGTTCATTTATGCCGCGTACAGAGCCCACATAGTAAGCCATGAGGATTTCCTGAAGCTGGAAAGGACAAGGGCCATAGTAATCCGCGATGTGAAAACACAGGTGGAGAATGAGAAGATAGACCTGTCGTCAATCGTGGACATGGAGGAGCTCATGCCTTACATGGAACGGCTCGGGGCCGCATCTTTGAGCGCGGCAAACTCCGATCACAGGGAAGTGCTCATACCGTTTGCAGCCAAACTGGTCCAGCCCAATCTCACATACAATCGCAGCGCGACAGAGCGGCGCAAGCAAAACGCCGTGGAGAGAGTCAAGCCGGTGTTCTTCAAAGTGCAGAAGGATGAATTCCTCGTCCGCGCCGGCCAGCAGGTAACCCCTGTTGATGTCGAAAAGCTTGAATCATACTATTCCGGCCCGGCGGGGGGCGATGTAGTTCGCAGCACAACCGTCCTGGGCACGATACTTATAGTCGCCCTCATATCGGTTATCCTTTACATTACAGCAAAAGGCCTGGACAAGAACTTCGGGAAAACGGATAAGGACGTGCTGTTCTTCGGAGCCCTTATCCTGGGGCAGGTAGCGCTGGTGCGGGCCGGGATTTTTATCGGCAATTCCGTCAACAGCGCTTTCGGCTTTTTTCAGACTGAAGCTCTGTTCCTTGCCATCCCGTTTGCAATGGGTTCAATTCTTACGGCTACATTTTTCAGCAGGAGCACCGTTTTCATATTCGCCGTCTACTCGGCTTTCCTCACCGCGTTCCTTTTCGAATCGAAGCTGCTGTTTCTTATCTTCTCCCTTCTGGGCGGTGTCGTGGCCGCTATGCACATGGCTTACTTCAAGCAGCGGTCCTTTTTCATCAAAGCCGGGATATTCGCAGGTTTGATAAACATAATCGTAATCGCCGGCTTTAATATCACTGAGTCCAACCTCTTTAGCATTGCATCTATTATCAGAATGGTAATGGGCTTTGCCGGCGGGGTTTTCTCCGGAGTCGCGGTGGCGGGGATTGCACCCCTTTTCGAAAGCATCTTCGGCTACACAACCGATATCCGCCTCCTGGAGCTTGCCAATCTCAATCAGCCCATCATGCAGAGGATGATCGTCGAATCTCCCGGGACGTACCATCACAGCATTATCGTAGCATCCCTTGTGGAGGCGGCCGCGGAAGCGATCCACGCAAACCCGCTTATAGCAAAGGTGAGTGCTTATTATCATGATATAGGCAAGATGAACAAACCCCTTTACTTTATCGAGAACCAGCAGGCCTTCAAAAATAAGCACGACAAGCTCTCTCCTAAGATGAGCAGCCTTATAATCATCAATCACGTCCGGGACGGTTGCGAGCTGGCAATGCAGCACAATCTGGGGAAAGTCATTACCGACATCATCAGGCAGCACCACGGCACAAGTGTGGTCAGTTATTTTTATGAAAAGGCGCAAAAAGACAAAGACCCTTCCGTTCGCCTCATCCCCGAAACCGAATTCAGGTATCCGGGTCCCAAGCCCCAAACCAGGGAAGCCGGGATCGTTCTGCTGGGAGATATAGTGGAAGCGTCATCCCGGACGCTTTCGGAACCTACTCCGTCCCGCATAAGGAATCTCGTCCAGAACCGCATCAAGAGCGCTTTCCTGGACGGCCAGCTTGACGAGTGCGATCTCACTTTAAGCGATCTGAACAAGATAGCAGAAGTGTTCAGCCGGACCCTGAGCGGAATTTTCCATCATCGAATCGATTACCCCGAAAGCTCGCGTGAATCGGGAAAAGCCAGGGAGAACCATGTCGGTCCTGATCAGAAACAGGCAGAAAAATCAAAAGCTCGACATTAGAGAGATCCGGAAATTCACCCAGGGTGTCCTGGATTATCTGGGTTTAAACAGCAAAGAGCTGAGTCTCGTCCTGATGAGCGACAGTCAAATTACACAAATCAACCGCGATTACCTGGGAAGGGACAAACCCACGAACGTCATCTCTTTCTCGATGGCGGAAGGGGAATTCTGCGGACCGGAAACCGGGTTGCTTGGGGACGTGATTGTCTCAGTTGATACGGCCTTCCGGCATGCCGCACAGTCCGGAGAGGTTCCCGATGACGAGGTGCTCTATCTCATAATCCATGGAATCCTGCACATCGTCGGCTACGATCACGAAACAGGAGAAGAGAGAAGGAAAATGAGAAAAAAAGAGGCGGAAATCTTTTCCGCCTTGAGAGGTTACAAACTGAAAAGGTAACCGCCCTTTTCAGTTCTCTTTACTGTCGCTTTGCTTTTCGGCCGTTTTCTTCACGGGGACCTTGAGCATCTTGTCCGTATTGACGCTGTTCCCCTTCAGTTTATTCATCTTTTTCAACTGCGAAACAGTTGTACCGTGGCTCCTGGCAATACTCGCGAGGGTATCGCCGCTCTGTACTCTGTAAATGCCCGAGCCGGCTCCTTTGCCTTTCTTCCCTTTTTTCTTTTTTGCATAATCGGAAGACGCCACAGCCTTGCCTGGAATCTTGATCCTCTGGCCGACCTTTATCTTGGTCTTGAGATTATTGTAAGCAATTATGTCATTAGCGGAAACCTTGTATTTCCTCGCTATGCTGGTCAGGCTTTCACCCTTCCTGACCCGGTGAATGCCCCGGCGGGAATATTCGCGCGTCGGCGGTTTGGGAGGTTCCCATTGAGGTATCTTGTCCATTTCCGCCGTGAGCAGCTTTGCTCCCCCGGCAGGCACCTTGAAATCATAGTCCCGGTCGGGAGTCATTTGGAACCGGAGTTCGGAATTCAGTGATGCCAGCGAGTCCCGGGAAATATTGATGGCGTCCGCTATATCCTGTACCCTCATGCATTTCGATGTCTTGACAATTTCACATGCAAGCGGCTGCGACTCCGGCAGGGCCTGCAGGTCCATTCCGTACTTCGCGGGATCCTTGATGATGTGCAGCGTGGCGAGGAAGCGCGGCACATACCTTGCGGTCTCATTGGGCAGCTGCCTGTAGAGGTCCCAGAAGTGGTCCAGGTAATTTATATGCTGCTTTGAGATGACCCTCAGCACCCTTCCCTCTCCGCAATTGTATGCGGCAAGGCACGTGAGCCAATCCCCGAAAATCCCGTGCAGCTCTTTAAGATAGGCGATTGCGGCCTTAGTGGACTTGTCCAGATCCATCCTCTCGTCGACCCAGCGGTCGCGCTGCAGTGTATACTTATAGCCGGTCGAGGGAATGAACTGCCATAATCCGAGGGCCCGGGCCCGGGACAGGGCGGTGGCGCTGAACCCGCTCTCAACAAGAGGAAGCCATGAAAGCTCCTGGGGAAGTCCTGCCTCCTTCAGGTATTTTATTATGGTCGGCCTGTACGCCGCAGACCTCTGATAAGAGCGGATGAAGAAATTTCGCTCGACAGTCTGGAAGCTGCGGATCTCTTTCTGGACATCCTCGTTGAGGATCATGGGAATTTCGCTGTTTTTGCCGGCAGTGACGACATGTCGCGTCGCACAGATCTCCAGGATACGCTTGGAGATCATCAGGCGCAGGTCGTCCTTTTGCCTGGAAACGTCCGGATCGCCGTTGACGTCAAGAATAAACGAATATGAGTCGTCGAGGCACTTCAGGGCGTTGTCGATGTCGCCCTTCTCCCAGAATACTTTCGACTGTGTAAAGAGCTCCAGGGCCTGGTCAAGCGATTCCTGGTCCTGAGAAACAGCGGAATCGATATTGTTCTGCTCGGGCTTGGCATTGCTCTTTGCCGCGCCGTTGGGATTTTTGACTTCCGCTGCTCCGGTCTTTGATTTGGAGGTTTCGGCAGGAGCCGCGGTCTTGGCCGGCTGTTTTGCTTCCGGCTTTTTCAGATCCTGGCCTGAAACAGGACCTGCCGCATTTACAACAGCAGCTGGGTTTGCGGGAGCAACAACTTTCTTAGAGAATGTCGATTGGCCGGCATCGGTCGGCTGGCCGGGTGCATTTGTGATTGCGGGCTTCGTCTGGGCGCACGAAGCGCAAATAAATAATGTGAGAATCGCCGCCGCAAAATTTCTGGTTAAAGACATTCAAAACACCCCTTAAACAAATCGAATAAACCATATTATATTTCGGTTTTTAATAAAAGGATTATTTCCCGCGCTCAGCTGAGAAGGTACGCTTCAATGAACTCGTCTATATCGCCGTCCAGCACACGGTTCACATTGCCGACTTCCTTATTGGTCCTGTGGTCTTTAATCATCTTGTACGGGTGGAGGACGTAAGACCTGATCTGGCTTCCCCACGCGATATCTTTCTTGGTCTTCTCCATCGCCTGGATCTTCTCGCTCTGCTCGCGCAGCTTCAGTTCGTAAAGTCTCGACCGGAGCACTTTCATTGCCATCGCCCTGTTCTTGTGCTGACTGCGTTCGTTCTGGCATTGGACGACAATGCCGGTGGGAATGTGCGTGATACGGACGGCCGAATCGGTCTTATTGACGTGCTGCCCCCCGGCGCCGGTCGACCTGTACGTATCGACCTTCAGGTCCTTTTCGTCGATCTCAATAACAATCCGGTCATCGACTTCAGGATATACGAAGACCGATGCAAAGGAAGTGTGGCGCCTGGCCCCCGCGTCAAACGGGGAGATCCTCACCAGGCGGTGAATGCCGCTTTCTGCCTTGGCGTATCCATAAGCATATTCCCCCTCTATGGTCAGGGTAACGCTCTTCACCCCTGCCTCATCTCCGGGCTGGTAATCTAACATGGATGTCCTGAATCCCTTTTTTTCCGACCAGCGCAGGTACATGCGCAGCAGCATCTCCGCCCAGTCCTGGGCTTCTGTCCCGCCAGCCCCCGCATGAATGGCGAGGATCGCATTGTGGGAATCCTCCTCCCTGCCCATCATCATCCGCAGCTCTTCATCGCGGACTGAGTCCCTGAGCTTTTCGAGATCGCTGCCCACCTCCTCCATGACCGCTTCATCATTTTCGGCGCGGGCCAGATCGAACAGGACCTCGAGCTCGGCTGCGCTTTTGTTCTTGCTGCTCCAGTTTTCAATCGCGTTTTCGATTCGCGTCTTCTCGCGCAGCGTTTCCCTGGCCCTCTCGGGGTCGTTCCAGAAATCGGCCCTGGCAATAATGGCGTCGAGCTCTTTTATTTTCTTCTCCTTGTTTTCCAGGTCAAAGATAGCTCCTGAGGTGATCGATTTTCCCTCTCAAGTCTTTCAGGACTTCCGATATTTCTTCAACTTGCATGTTTGACCTCCAGATGTTTCTTTTTAAAATGGATTGCGGCCGGAATACAAAGCAGCATTGCGAAGCTAAAAGGGACCGGCCAGTTCCCGATCTCGGCATAGAAGGTTTTAATATTCACAAAACCGACAGACCCTTCCAGTCTGGCGGGTTCGAACAGGTTTGTGCAGGCGTCAACTCTCCCGCACGGATCAATAATGGCGCTGATCCCCGTGTTGGCGCTTCGTGCAATATACATGCGGTTTTCCACGGCGCGGAAAACAAGCATGCCCAGGTGCTGATAGGGAGCGGAAGATCTTCCGAACCAGGCATCATTGGTGATATTCACGAGCAGCTGCGTCCCCGCCTTTTTATAATCTCTGCTTATCTCCGGAAAGATGGATTCATAGCAGATGAGCACGCCAACCTTTTTGTCCCCTATTTGCAGGGGGTGGAACCCGGTGCCCGTATTGAAATCGCTCATACCTGGAAGCATCTGCCCCAGAAAGGGGAATATCGACCGGAACGGCATGTACTCGCCGAAAGGCACGAGATGCATCTTGTCGTACCTGCCGAGGATTGCCCCCGAATTGGAGACGGCGAAGGCGCTGTTCATGTATATGGTCCGCCCCGCTTTCGTTTCGTAGCTGGGGCTGCCCAGTATCAGATAATCATTGCGCATCCTGGCGATCGAAACAATGTCGCGGTGCTTGTCGTCGATATCCTGGAAGAAAAACGGCGTCGTTGTTTCGGGCCAGACCACCAGTCCGGGGGCGGCATTGGGACCGCCGGCCGAGAGCCGGAGAAATTTATCGAGGCTCTCGCGCTCGAACTTCTCATTCCACTTGATGCTCTGGTCGATATTCCCCTGGACAATCGTCGTTTTCATGCGGGGCGCCCGGCTCACGGCAGCATCGACGTCATGCATTCTCCACTGGCCGTAAAGCATCGCCGCTGATATGAAGGCCGCTGCCACGGTGACCGGCATTGCTGCTCTTTTCCACTCGCCATGTTTCTCACAGCCGCGGTAAATCAGGGCGTTCACCAGAACGATCAGGAAACTGATCCCGTACACGCCGAATATATCTGCTGATTGCATCAGGCTCATGTTGCCGATTTGCGAGTATCCGAGGTTCTCCCAAGGGAAACCCGTAAATAGGTTGGATTTCGCAAACTCCACGACAACCCAGAGCGGGGGAGCGGCAATGAATTCGGGAATTCCCGCTCTCTTGAAAATGTAAACGCCTGCCGTAAAGATACACAGGTAAGCCGAAAGGGCGGCAGAAATCGAGGCTACCGCGAGCACGCCCATGTAAACCGGCATGTAGCCGTATTGGACCACCACAATGCCCATCCAGTACACGATCCCGACATTGAATATCATGCCGGCCGCAAAAGTCAGCTTCAGCGCACCCCGCATCCCCCCGGCCCTGTTGAGGGCTCTGTTTATACAATAGAAGAGCGGGACCAGGGCGAACCAGGCAATCGCGTGAATTCCGAATTTCGGGAACGACAGGAAGAGCATAAACCCGCTCAGGGCCGCTGCTCCCCACGCCGCTGCGTCCCCTGATTTCATGAGAGCCGTCTTCATTGAACTGCCGGCGCGGCCTCCGGAGCTTTTTTCCTGACCTTAACCTTTTTTATGCTTCTCTCGTCCGCGGAATCGATTGTGATTTCCAGGTTTTCATAGGGGATTGTCTCTCCCGCAGCCGGTATCCTCTTTATGAGGTGCAGGATGAAACCGGCCAGGGTCTCGAATTTGCCTTCGGGTATTTTGATGCCGAAATAGTCCTCGACCTTCTCGATCTCGATTCGGCTGTCAATCAGCACGGATCCGTCGGGCAAAGGCGTTATTTCCTGCTCCGCATTGTCATGCTCGTCGTGGATTTCGCCTACGATCTCCTCGATCAGGTCCTCGAGAGTAACCAGCCCCGATGTCCCGCCGTACTCGTCGATCACTATTGCCATATGGTACTTGCGGTATTTCAGCTCCGAAAGGAGCAGGTGAATGTTCTTGGTCTCGGGAATATAATAGGGCTTCCTCAGCACCGCGACAAGTTCCTCTTCCGTAATCGCCCGTGACCAGTATTTCAGCAAGTCCTTCACATTCAGGATGCCGATTATATTGTCGATGCTTTCCTGGTAAACGGGGATGCGCGTATGGCCGTGCTCCGCAACTGTGCCGGTGATTTCCTCAATGGGACAGTCGCTGCGGATTGCCACGATTTCGGTGCGCGGTATCATAACTTCCCGAACGACCGTCTCCCGGAATTCCAGAATGCTCTGGATCATCTGCCCGGAATGCTCGTCAATAAGACCGCTTTCCTCGCCTTCGTCTATAATTGTCTGGATTTCCTTTTCAAGCCTGGCCTGTTCGTCTCTGAAGCTGAGCCCGAAAAAATCCCTGAACCATGTAGTTAACCGGCTGATGGCCCTTGCCTCCTTTTATTTCAAAGCGCTCTCAGAAATTCCGGTTTCAGGATGCCCGGATCACCTGTGCTTATGACGTCATCGATTAATCTGAGGACCTGCTCCTTTTCTTCCGGGAGTTTTGCCCGGACCGGCAGGTAGTTTGAGGCGTGATTGCTCGTGAAAAAGCAATTAGTGAATTGGGAATTCGCGATCATTATGCCCAGTTCGGAGACCAGGCCGAACTTGCCGGGCAGCTTGAAATTTCCTGTCTCTTGCTCCTTGTAAAGCGGAGTCCCCGGGATGATCATCACGGTGAGCGCTCCCACAAAATCGGGATCTATTTCCGTCAGCAGCTTCGCCGTATCCAATGCGTGCTCGCGGCTTTTTTCAACGCCGGCTATGCCGAGCAAAACCGTAGCGGATAAGGTTATTCCGGCTTCTTTTACCCTCCGGCCCGCCTCCAGCATTTTCGCCCGGTCCGAACCCTTCTGCACTTTTTTCAGTACCTCATCATTTCCCGACTCTATGCCCAGGTAAATTATGCCGAGCCCCGTTTCCCGCAGTTCGATCAGGTCGGAAACGCTCTTGCGCAGGATGCTCTTCGCATTCGCATAAACCCCGATCCTCTGCAGGCCTTTTATATTCTCCTTTATTTTGACGAGTATCCCCTTGAGCTTTTCCTGAGGGATTATCAGGGCATCCCCGTCGCACAGGAAGACCTTGTCGACCCGGCGGTAATGCGACGCCTCGATTATGTCCTCTTCGATTTCCGAGTCCGTTTTTATTCGAAATGTCTTTTCCTTATATGCACTGCAGAACGTGCACTTATTATGCGAGCATCCGACTGTGACCTGCAGAAGGAGGCTCGCCGCCTCACTGGGCGGACGTATAATCATACCTTCATATTTCATTATTCTATAACACCCCCATAGGGGTTGATGTTCGTATCGACAGCGCACTTAGGACAGAATGCCTTTGTATCCACATGTCCGCAGCCGTAACCCCATAAATCGAATTTCCGGCAGTCCTTGCACAGTGGGATACCGCATCCGTCACAATAAATAACCGAATCATTCTTTCCGCAGAATTGGCATTTTTCCGAGCCGTCGCTGATTCTCACTTATATCCTCCATTTTTTTCGAACTTTATCTCAGGGATGCCCAAAAGGCAAGCCTGCCCCGATTATACCCAATGAAGGTCTGTTCAAAGCGCTGGATTTGCACAAGGCACAAAGACCGGATCGCGATTGCATATCTAAATACCTTCAGCCCTGCTCTGCGATTCCAGTGCAGTAATCCAGAAGTCTCTCATGCAGAAAGCAGAGATGATCAGTTTCCAGCAGCTCAAAAAAAAGGGTTAACTCAGCGGAGTTAACCCTTTCTATTTATGGCGGGGCCGATGGGACTCGAACCCACGCCCTCCGACGTGACAGGCCGGACTTGAACCTGTGACATCCACGGTGTAAGCGTGGCGCTCTCCCAGCTGAGCTATCCGCCCCCGGCCTCGAAAGGCACTGATTCTGCACAGGAAGGCGAGAATTGTCAAGCAATAAAATCGCCTGTTCCCGTTTTCGCATAACCAGCACTGTCAGTGGAATTCCGAGATACCGGTACCGAACTGCTGTTCCTCATAGGGAGGAGGCGGTGTCGGCAACTGCTCCCCTTCCGCGGGCAGGAGCGCAACTTTCAGGACTTCGTCCACGTTCTCTACCTGGACAATTTTGAGCGCCTTGAGGACATTGCGAGGAATGTCCACGAGGTCTTTCTCATTGTCCTTGGGGATGACCACCAGCTTCAGGTTGCCCCGATGCGCAGCCAGCAGTTTCTCCTTGAGTCCGCCGATCGGCAGGACCCTTCCCCTCAATGTGATCTCACCGGTCATGGCCACATCGCCCCTTACAAGACGCTTAGTCAGGGCAGAGGTGATCGCAGTAGCCATGGCGATGCCAGCCGAGGGGCCGTCCTTGGGAATTGCGCCCTCCGGGACATGGACATGGACATCGAGTTCCTTGTAGAAGTTCTCGGGCAGATGGAACAGGTCCGCCCTGGAGCGGACGTATGTGAAAGCCGCCTGAGCCGATTCCTGCATGACGTCCCCGAGCTTTCCCGTAAGCGTAAGCTTGCCGGTGCCCTTCATAATCGAAACCTCAATGGGAAGCAATTCGCCTCCAACCTCTGTCCAGGCCAGCCCGATTGTGAGGCCTACGGAGTCCTTGCCCTCCGTTTCGCCGTGCCGGAATTTCGGCACTCCCAGGTACTTGTCAATGACGCCCGAGGTGATCCTGATCTTGCCCTTGTTGCCGTTAGTCACTATTTCCCTGGCAACCTTCCGGCAGATTGAGGCGATTTCCCTTTCCAGGTTCCTGACGCCAGCTTCCCGCGTGTAGTTCCTGATTATGGTCAGGAGCGCGCCTTCTGTGAAAATCACGTTCTCTCCGTTGAGCCCATTCGCTTCGAGTTCCTTGCTGACAAGGAACCTTTTCGCAATGTTGAGTTTTTCCGGCTCGGTGTATCCGGCTATCCTGATCACTTCCATCCTGTCCTGAAGCGGTGCAGGAATCGTGGGCAGGACATTTGCAGTCGTGATGAACATGATATCGGACAGGTCGTAATCCACTTCCAGGTAATTATCATTAAAAGCGTTGTTCTGTTCCGGGTCCAGGACTTCAAGCAGCGCCGAAGCCGGATCGCCCCGGAAGTCCGAGGAAAGCTTATCGATCTCGTCCAGGCAGAAAACGGGATTGTTGGATCCCGCCTTCTTTACGAGTTGGATGATCTTTCCGGGCAGCGCACCGATATACGTCCTTCGGTGTCCCCTGATCTCGGCCTCGTCGCGCAGCCCGCCCAGAGAGAGCCGGACGAATTTCCGGTTTGTCGCCCGGGCGATTGATTTCGCGATCGACGTCTTGCCGACGCCCGGAGGGCCGACCAGGCACAGGATCGAGCCTTTGTTTTTTTTCACCAGGCTCTGGACGGCAAGGTATTCGAGGATTCGTTCCTTGACTTTTTTCAAACCGTAATGATCTTCCTCGAGAATACCCTCGGATTCCTTGAGCGTGAACTTGTTCTCGGTTTTGTCCTGCCAGGGAAGGTCGAGCAGCCAGTCGATATAGTTCCTGACCACGGTAGCTTCCGCCGACATCGGCGCCATCATTTTGAGCTTCTTGATCTCGTGTTTGACCTTTTTGTGAGCTTCTTCCGAGAGCTTTTTTGCCTTGAGCTTTTTCTCGAGTTCTTCGATTTCGCCCTTGAGATCGTCCTTCTCGCCCATTTCCTTCTGAATGGCCCTCATCTGTTCATTCAGATAGTAGTCTTTCTGGGTCTTCTCCATCTGCTTCTTGACCCGGCGCTTGATCCTCTCTTCAATTTCCAGTATTTCGGTTTCCGAGATAAGAAGCGAGTAGATCCTCTCGAGCCTTTCAGCTACATCCGAGATCTCCAGGATCTTCTGCTTGTCTTCCATCTTGATGCTCAGATGAGAGGCGATTGTGTCCGATAGCTTTCCGGGCTCGTTCGTTGCTGAGATGGTGCTCACCAGTTCGGGCGGCACTTTCTTGCTCAGCTTGGAATAATTCTCAAATGCCTCATTGACGCTGCGCATCAACGCTTCGTTCTGGGCTGTTACATCTGAATTCGGCTCATCAATTTCCTCGATATTCACGAGGTAGAAATCCGGGTTCGGGACGTATTCCCTGATCCGCGCCCTTTTCTTTCCTTCCACCAGGACCTTTACTGTTCCGTCCGGCAGCCGCAAAAGCTGGATTATTGTGCCGATCGTGCCGACCCGGTAGATATCGTCCTCGGTCGGCTCGTCCTTCTGTGCGTTTTTCTGCGCGGCCAGGAATATACCCTTATCCATCTTCATCGCGGATTCAAGCGCGCTGAC
>CAZKYN010000040.1:0-17130 GCA_964556675.1 uncultured Syntrophaceae bacterium | reverse complement strand
CAGGTCCCCGATAATATCGTCGACCGGGCCGTTGTCTTTATTATAAAAGAGTTTCAATATCGATCTGCCCCGTAATTTCTGATTTCAATTTTAATTGAGAAGCCGGGACAAGTCCATTGATGAAAATGAGGTATTCTTCAGCCTGAATGTTATTCGGAGAAGTAGTCTCGCCGGATCAGGCGGACAGGTCTCTCTCGCCTGACAAAGAAATCAGGGCTGATTTCACGACCGGCATTTTGCGCATAACATGGCGGCGGGGTTGGCGGCAAGCATGCCCGCCGATATGCTCCGGCCGCAGCAGCCGCACTTGCCGAAAGTGCCGCGGTCGAGCCTGTCCAAAGTGTCATGGACCATACCGGCAGTTATGATTTCCGTATCGATGCCAATCCTGATGATTCCGATACCGCGGGCAATTATACTCAACATGCTCCAGACCCTCTTTGAATAATCAAAATTCAAATATCAGCGGATTGGGGGGAGAAGGGCTCCCGGCGCAAAGATACTATGCGCTCCCGGATTCGACATCAATCCTGATCATTCCTGTTCTTACCTCGGACAAACAGCGCTTATCCGCATCGGACTTCATCCTATCTCCTGCTCTGAAACCCTTTGCCCAAAGGGAAAGGCGCGGGTGGATGGCTGCCGCCCGCGCCACGGAGGGAGGACTCTTTATGGCCCTTGATCCGCTCGCCTGAATCTGGTTTCCGGGAGCGTCGAACTCCCGGAAACCTTCATAAGGAGAGAGGATATGTACTTGCAATATTATCTCATACAATGATCGTGCCAACTGCCCGCCGGATAAAAACGTCCGTATTCCGGCGTTTTTATGTTGAGCGGTTAAACACCTGTGAAGCTTTTGCTGTAAAGCTGGATGATTTGATTGGTTCCGCGGGGCAAATGAAAAGGGACGGCAAGACCGTCCCCCATTTTCATTCCATGCTGGAAGGACTTGAGAAGAACGCCTTCATCAATTTCGCCGTGAATCTGTAGAACCCGGTCCCGGCGTGCTTCTCCATTCGCTCGGCGACGGACAGCGCAAAACCGCGCACGTGCTCGTCAAGAGCCTTCTTCTGGAGTTCAACGGCATAACCCTTTATCTTCACGTCACCGGACCGCATGCCTTCCATTTGTTTGAACGACAGGAAGGACATGAATTCCAGCTCCACGGCGATGTGATCGGGAGGAAGCCGGAATTCCTCCTCAATCTTGAGCCCGGCCTCGTAGTACAGGCGTGCGATCTGGAAGGTCGACTCGTCGTAGAGTTTGCCCTCCTTGTAGACTGACTCGAAGAGGTATACGAGGCGCGGTTTCGAAGAGAAGCACATCCGGGTATAGTCCTTTTCCAGTTCCAGGAGTATTCCGGGTTTCTGCAGCTCTTTTTTAAGATCGTCGAGGACGGGCTGCAAACCGTCGATGCCGAGTATTTCCAGGCAATCGGCCACGGTCTGATGGTAATAGCCCGTTCTGAAAATTTCCGCGAGTTCCTCATCGGGGTAATTAAGGGATTGCGCCAGGACCTGGTAAAGGGACGTCCTGGCTGCAAGTCTTTTCAGGGTGTTTTCCATATTCATCTCGTATGTTCCCGACCGGACAAAGAAAGCAGGCCGGCCCGCAAGCCGGCCTGCGCACCATGTTTACTCTTTGGGTTTCTTAGCTTCTTCTTCCGCTTTGATCCGGTCTTTCCTTTCCGCGAATTTCTTGAATCCGCCGACCGCAAGGGCCACTATGGCCGGCGCCGTCACCAGGTCTCCCAGGGAGGCCTTGTCCTTGACATTTTTGGAGCCCACCTTTGGATATCCTGCCAGCATCGGGTCGGTCTTGGCAACAACAAATAGGGATGTGCCGCCGTTTTCCTTTAAACCGTAGATTTTCATTTTGCCCTTGGCGGCGGCCGCCTTCGCTTTTGCGACTATATCAGCGTACTCGCCGAACTGCAGCGCCCCCGTCGGGCATACCTCCACGCAGGACGGGGCCTTGCCTTCGCTCGTCTTGTGGGCGCACATGCTGCACTTGACGATCTTCTTCGTTTCCGCATCGAACTGCGGGACGTGGAAAGGACAAACCCTTACGCATGTCTTGCAGCCTATACAGGTCTTCGCGTCGTAAAGCACGGGGCCGTATTCCGATTTGGTCAGGGCCTTTACCGGGCAGTTTGCCACGCAGTCGGGGGCCGCGCAATGCATGCAGCGCTTCTGATAGAGGCCGTCGTCGTTTATCTGGACAAAGGTCCGGAAGAGCCCCCGGGACGCCTGGCCGTGATATCTGAATTCCTGGATGCACCTGTAAGCGCAGGAGTTGCAGCCTGTGCAGTATGAGTTATCCAGTAAAATAGCATATTTTTTCATCTTTCATCACCTCGCTAGATCTTCTTGATGCTGACGTAAACGTCCTCAACCCAGCCCATTCCGGTCGGATCGTGCTTCTTGGCGATTGCCGGGTCCTTCTGCGGAATGAGGTCGCCGTCGCGGTAGCCGAAATTCGCGGCCACTTTCAGGTTCTTGGCCCGGTGCCCGATTCCATGGAAGAGAAGTACGCAGTCCTTTCTGGCGATTCTCCTGGTCAGGTGGACCTTGGCCTTCTGCGGGCGGGGCAGCTCTTTCATGTAATTGGGGTCGTTCTCAAGGATAACATTGTCACCTTCCTTGAGGCCCAGCGCCTTGCCTGCTGCCGGGTTGATCCAGACCGTGTCCATGTAGTTCCTGATGGTGACTTCCTTCAGGACGGGGTTGTTGATGAAGTTGGGATCGGCGTGCATGTACCACGGCGCACGGGTGATCAGCAGGGAGAACTTGTAGTCTCCCGTAGTCTTATGCCACCTCTCGGCCCACGTCGGCAATGGGGCATGTCAGACTTCCACGAACTCATCGATGTACATCCGCACCCTGCCATTGGGCTGCCCGTAGCCGATCTGTTCAATCTGCTTGTAGTTCTGGTAAGGAGTCTTGTCGATCCAGAACCCGCCCTTCTTCATGAAGTCGGCGGCATTTTCGGCCGCGCCGATTTTTTTCACGGCAACGTCGCCGATATTGGTCGGGATCATCTTCTTGGGATCTCCGCTCCCGTCCGTTGTCCAGTATTTCGGGGCCATTGCCATCCCGATCTTCGCGGCAAATCCGCCCCAGCCGATCTGGTCGCCGGGAGACTTCTGGACCGGCGATCCGCCGACCAGGCAGGCGTGCTTCGGATAATACAGCCGCAGGTCCATCTTGCCCTCTTCGAACTGGTGCGGCGCGGGAATGACGTAGTCGCAGAAATATCCCAGGTCGTCAAGGTAGAGGTTCCAGTCGACTACAAGCTGCATCTTGTCCATGGCCTTTTCCATCATCTGGGACTGGATCATCGCGAAAAGCCCGCGATGGGGATTGCGGAAGAACACGGCCTTGGCCCTGTTGGTCTTGTAGAGGCCCCAGCCTACCATCCCGTAATGACCGGGCGCCGAGAAGTCCCTTTTCCTGTATATGTTATCGGTAACCGGGAACTCGTTGCGGAAATCCACCGGTTCCTTGGGCTGCTCGGGGAAAGGCGCGACAGGGGGCGCAAGCTCTTCGAGCCAGGGGATATTGACCCCGTGGTGCAGGATGACGCCGCCTTCATGGTCTATGGATCCCACAAGAGTGTTGAGGATGTTGATGGCATGGCGCAGCCGCCAGCTGTTGGCATAATTCGGGCCTGCCGCATCCCTCTTGTAAGTCGGGATCATTGCGTAGGGGCCCGCCGCCGCGAAGCTCAGCGCGATCTTCCTGATCGATTTGGCCGGCACCTCGCTGATCTTCGCCGCCCATTCCGGTGTGTAGGATTTTGTCGCGGCCCTCATTATCTGCATTACGGGCCTGGCGCTCACAGTGTTGCCTCCAAGCGCAACCTTGAAGGGCCCGCCGGCCAGCGCCTGGGCATCGCACTCGTCGATCGGCTCGGCCTTCTTGTGCTTCGTGCACCAGGCCAGGAGCCTGCCGTCTTCGGCTTTAAGGGCCATCTTCGTCTTATCGTCGACAAGCACCGCCGCATCGCTGTACTTGCTTATAAATTTCGCATTGTATTTTTTGCCCGACATGATCACATTGATCATCGCCAGGGCGACCGCGAGGTCCGTGCCCGGCTTGATGGCGTAATACTCGCTCGCATACCCGTCCGTAAGGGGAGTCCTTACCGGGTTGAACATGATTATCTTGCAGCCGTTCCTCTTCCCTGCCGCCCAGTGGTTGAGCATTCCCGCCTTCCCGCATTTGGAGAAGGAATCGAAGCCGAACCAGACCTGGTATTTGGAGTTGTCGTAGTCATAGCCGCAAACATGATGGCTCGGCGTGTAAGTGCTGGAGTTGAACTTGTTGGGCGGATTGGTGAGCGTCAGGCAGTTGATGTAATAATGCGTGCCGAAACACTCCGTCCGCTGGTCGCTCCTTGTCGAGCCGATCGACTGGCAGAGCCTGTTGGTGTAAGGATCGCCGGGAGAGGCAAACAGGATCTCCTGCGGCGAGAGTTTTTTGAGTCCCGCGATGACTTCATTCACGGCGTCTGCCGTCTTAATAGTGACCCAGCCCGGGTCCTCCTCAGTGCCCTTTTTCGGATTTGTCCTTTTCAGGGACACCATCAGCCTGTCGGGATCATACATGGAGTCGACGAACCCCATGCCCTTGATGCAGAACTTGCCCCGGGAAACGGGGTCTTCCGGCCGCCCCTCAACGGTAATGGCCCTTTCCACGCCCGTCGCGGGGTCCACGCCGACCACTATGTTGTAGGCGCAGTCCGCCTCGCAGGCCCTTGCACAGACCTGCGGGACCTTCTTCGTGATCCGGTAGGGGAGCTGCTCCTGCGGATGATCGCCAAATGCCAAGGCCTGTTTCAGGTTCCGGAAGGGGAAAGATGTCCCGGCAAGCGCGATGCCCGTCGTCGCCCCCGCAACCTTTAAAAACCGCCTCCTTGATAAATCTTTGTTTTCTCCCATTTTACACCTCTTTTTTACAAAATGGTTTTGAACTCATGGTCCGTTGTGGACCGTTACCTAAACTACATCCGTATATAGGAATGAGGGCATGTTATATTTAACAGACCCCTTTGCTCGCAATAGGGTGAAGGCCTTATTTCTTCAGGGATATGTCCGTATAAAGCCGTTGATATCGGCTTCCATCCGGCTGATGATCTTCACAATGCGGTTGATCTCGAAATAGGTGACGCAATGTTTGCTGAAGATATGGTCCGCTCCGCTCAGGTATGCGGCATCCAGGTATTCGGGCAGGTCGTCCGGGACCATGACAATCAGGACTATTCCGGGGAAGTCGAGTTTGATGGTCCGGGCCAGTTCCAGATTCATGCTCATGGCTACCAGGTCAGGGCCGAAAAGCCGCACCGTATCTATGGCTTCCTGCTCGGCGGCTCCCTTGACAGTCATGAGCGGGAAATATGATTCCAGGAAACGGCAGCATGATTCCCGGAAAGTCGTATTCGAATCGATGATCAGTATCTTCATACTCGAAAATCTGCGGGTCATCCTTCACCCGCCTCGCTTTGGCGGTATCAATACTATTTTCCCGGACAGGCATAAATAGGGCTGAAACCCTAATTTACGAAATTCTTCACCTGAAAATCCGCCGGTTTTTGCTTGATTCAGCAAAGGATAAACAGTTATCTTCGGCCCGAAGGGTCCGAAAAGGCCCGACAAACGCAAAATAGAAAGAAAGATGCAGGAAAAAAAAGCTCCGAAAAAAAGCACGGTCCTGATTGCCGAAGATCACACCATCCTGCGGGAAGGGCTCAAGGCGCTCCTCGCCTCGGACCCTGCCCTGGAGATCGCGGGAGAGGCCGCCGACGGGCTTGATGCCGTTCGCAAAGTCAACGATCTCAAGCCGGACCTGGTCTTGCTCGATCTGACCATGCCGAAGATGAACGGGATCGAGGCGATCAGGGAAATCAAACGGGAAAGCCCTCAAACGCGGGTGCTCGTCCTGACGGTCCACAAGACGGAAGAGTACGTGCTTGCCAGCCTCCGGGCGGGCGCCGACGGCTATGCCCTGAAAGACTCGACTCATGAGGAACTCTCAACGGCTATTGCAGCAGTGCTCGGCGGCCACAATTACCTGAGCCCCGAAATATCCGGCAAGGTGATTTCCGGGTACCTGGACGGGAAGAAAGGAGTCAAAGGAAAGTCGCCGCTGGAGTCTCTCACCCAGAGGGAAAGGGAGATCCTCAAGCTGATCGCCGAGGATTACAAAAACAGGGAAATAGCGGAATGCCTCTGCATCAGCGTCAAAACAGTGGAAAAGCACCGCGACAACCTCATGAAGAAACTCGACCTGCACAGCGCCGCCGCCCTGACGGCCTTTGCCATCGAGCATGGGTTTATTTCGGAGTTCTGAGGTGCAACCCATGGCGGCTTTTGGGGAAATTTCTCATACATCCCTCCTGCCGGTAATAATTTTGAGGAATCCAACCCGCTGATTAAGCAATAATCCCTTGCACCCTGGAGAAAAGTCCTTTAGGATTCCGATCGTAACTTTCCCAACAATTAAGCAATCAAGCATCATGGTCATTCCGGATATGGCGTCGAATTCAGCTTGGGGTCGATGAATGAAACGGCAGCAGGCCTCTCCCGCATTTCCTGATTTGAAGAACAAGGCCGGCTCTGCCGCGGCGGAGAAAGGCCCCGCGGAAAAACGGCTGGAATTTGAAACGCTCCTGGCGGACCTTTCCGCAAAATTCGTGTCACTTCAGCCCGAGCAGGTAAATGAGACAATCAATAGCTCATTAAACGAGGTCCTGAAATTTTTCGGGATAGACCGCATATCCCTGCTGCGCCTCATGCCGGACAAGACTTCTTTTGTTATTTTGTATAATGCAGATGCCGCAGGCTTGTCGCCATACCCGGTTGATTCTCTTTTGCCCGTGTCAGTTGCGCCTTACGGCGCCGGTATGCTCCAAAGCATGACATCCTTCTCCTTTTCTACTTTGGACGACCTGCCGGCCGAGGCGGCAACCGACAAGCAGACAATGGCGGCATGGGGCATCCTGTCCGGAACATATATACCCATTGCCGCTTTGAGCCGGTTCGAATACAGTCTCGGCATCAGTTCGTCGGAAAGGAACAGGGACTGCCCGCAGGAATACGTCCCAAGGCTGCGCCTGCTTGGGGAGCTGTTCGTCAATGCCCTGGAGCGGAGCAGGGGGGAGCTTTCCCTGCGCGAAAGCGAGGAACGGCTTAGCCTGGCAGCCGACTCGGCGGAGGCCGGCCTTTGGATAATGGAGATGCACAAGGGGATTATCTGGTCGACTCCAAAATTCCGGGAAATCCTCGGATTTGTTGCGGACGAGGAATTGCCCTTTGAGCGTTTGCTGGCAAAAGTCCACCCGGACGACCGCAAACGCGTGAAATCTCTCGTCCGACAGAGCCTGGAAAAGCAGCAGCCTTTCAACGTTGAGTACCGTGTAATGCGGGCTGAAGGGACCTTCCGCTGGATCTCGACGCGCGGCAAACCATTTCCAGCGGTTTCAGACACCCCTGAGCGCCTGATGGGGGCGTCTATAGACGTGACCGAGCGCAGGCAGATGGAGACGGAGCTGCGGGAACGGCTCAAGGAGATAGAACGCCTGAAGCTCCAGTTGGAGAAGGAGAACGTTTACCTGCGCGAGGAGATCCGGACGGGCCTGGGTATCGGGAACATGGTGGGGAGCAGCGAAGGGCTCCAGTATGTTTATTTCAAAATCCGGCAGGTGGCGCCCACCGATGCGACCGTCCTTATCCTCGGCGAAACCGGCACGGGGAAAGGACTCGTTGCCCACGCCATCCACGAGATGAGCGCCCGCAAGGACCGGCCCATGATTACCGTGAATTGCGCCGCCCTGCCGGCCAATCTTATCGAAAGCGAACTCTTCGGGCGTGAAAAGGGGGCCTTCACGGGCGCCCATGCAAAGCAGGTGGGACGCTTTGAGGTCGCGCACGGCGGGACCATCTTCCTGGATGAAATCGGGGAGCTGCCGCTGGAACTCCAGGCCAAGCTCCTCCGGGTCCTGCAGGACGGCGAATTCGAAAGGCTGGGGAGCCACCGGACCATCAAGGCTGATGTCCGTGTCATAGCCGCTACCAGCCGTGACCTGAAAACCGAGGTCCGCAATAACCGGTTCCGGGAGGACCTTTATTATCGCCTCAATGTCTTTCCCGTTTCCATTCCGCCCCTGAGAATGCGCTCCGACGACATTCCGCAACTCGTCCGTCATTTTATCGGCAGCTACGCTCGCAAGACCGGCAGGCATATCAAGAGCATTCCCAAAAGCACGATGAAATCCCTCCAGGGATACCCCTGGCCCGGAAACGTGCGGGAGCTGGAGCACGTCATAGAGCGGGCCGTGATCACCAGCACGGGGCCGGTGCTGCAGCTTGCCGACCGGCTCGACCATAAAACAGCACACCCGCAGCAGGAGAATCCCCGGGAGCTTGCGGAAATCGAGCGGGAGCACATCCTCAAGGTCCTGGAACAGACGCACTGGAGGATAAACGGTGAAAACGGCGCCGCCGGCCTGCTCAAAATCCACCCGAGCACCCTGCGTTTCCGTCTTAAAAAGCTCGGATTGGAGCGCCCCTGAATATCACCTGAATCTCAGCTGATGCTCTCAATATATTGATAAATTCGCAAAATATTGAGATTTCATGCCCCGCCGCGCCCTTTCCATTAACCCTGTCCCTCTCTGATAAAATCAATGTAAATCAACTGTTAACATTCCCACCAAATTTCCTGCCGACTTTGGAACAGTTTTTGTAACCCGAGGTGAAATGTCCAGGCGCCGGGCAGGGCCAAGCGGCCGGACAGGACGAATTATGAAGCTCACCATCGAGATGAAGGCCGGGCCGGAAAAGGCCCGCGAACTCGAGCAGACATTGCATGCGCTGCTCCCCGCAGTCCGCAGGGCAAAGGGCTGCCGCGGTTGCCGGGTCTGCCGGGATGTCGAAGACGCCGACTTATTTTTTTTCGAGGTTTCCTGGGACGCCCGGGCAAGTCTCGAACAATTTGTAAACTCCCATGATGGAGGGGCGCTCCTCGGGGCTGTCGACCTGCTGAGCGAGTCGGCGAAGGCCAAGGTCGGCAACGATGTCTGGGACGGAATGAAAGCCCTGAAGAAAATAAGAAGCGAAAAAAATGCAGGCCGAAAGACCGGGTCGCTTCCCGGCCCGCCGGCGTCTGAAAAGTTGAAAGCGAAGAAAAGGAGAAGGAATGATGATTGCTAAAATTGCACAAGCTGCTCTCGGTGCAGCCCTGGTTTTCTCATTGGTCTCGCCGGTTGGGGCATCGGAAGAATCAAAACATTTCAGCCCCAAGGGCAAAATGCCCTCGCAATACACTGTCGAAGTGCAAAACAAGGCGCGGCAGACAATGCCCTTCGAGGACAAACAGGATTTCGAAGAGGCGAAGAGAGGTTTCATAGCGGCGCCCCCTTACAGGAAGATTATGCAGGACAAAGGCGGCGTCGCATGGGACATGGACAACTGGAATTTCCTGCTGCAAGGAAAGGACTTTAACAGCATCCATCCATCGCTGCAGCGCCAGGCTACCCTCAACATGGAATACGGCCTCTACGAGGTCGTCCCGGGAATATACCAGGTCCGCGGTTTTGACCTTGCCAATATCTCTTTTATAAAGGGCGACACGGGCTGGATCGTGATCGACCCGCTCACCGTGAAAGAGACAGCAAGGGCAGCTCTTGATTTTGTAAACGAGAGACTCGGGAAAAGGCCGGTCGCAGCAGTAATAATCTCCCATTCCCACGGGGACCATTTCGGCGGTATCAAGGGCGTTGTTAATGAAGAAGACGTAAGATCCGGCAAGGTCCTTGTTATCGCGCCTAAAGGTTTCGTTGAAGAGGCAATTTCGGAGCACTTGCTGGCAGGCAATGTGATGTTGCGGCGGAAAACATACACTTACGGGGACGCCCTCCCGCACAATGCTTTCGGCCATGTGGATTGCTCCATAGGAAAGTTCGCGGCCGTAGGGAGTATCGGACTCATCCCCCCGAACAGGTTTATTGCACAACCTTATGAAGAACTGACGGTAGACGGCGTCCGCATGGTGTTCCAGAGCACCCCCGGCACCGAGGCCCCCGTGGAGATGAACACGTGGTTCCCCGGTTATAAGGCGTTCTGGGCCGCCGAGAACATGGTCGCCTCCCTGCATAACCTTTACACCCTGCGCGGCGCCAAAACGCGCGACGCAAAAGCGTGGGCTTACTTTGCCAACCAGGCCCTTTACCGCTTCGGCCCCGAGGCCCAGGTTATGTTCTCGTCGCACTCCTGGCCCCGCTGGGGCAACGCCCGGGTCCGGGAAGTAATGGGCAACCAGCGTGACATGTACGCCAACCTCAACAACCAGGTGCTGCATTACGCCAACCAGGGCGTGACGATCAACCAGATACACAACGTGTACACGCCTCCGAAGTCGCTCCAGCAGAAATGGTACACCCACGGCTACCACGGCTCCTATGAGCACAACAGCCGGGCCGTGATCAACCTGTACCTCGGTTACTGGGACGCCAACCCGGCCACCCTCGCACCGCTATCTCCGGAGACCTCAGCCCCGCTCTATGTCGAGATGATGGGCGGCTCGAAGAAGATCCTTGCCAGGAGTAAAAAGCTGATAACCCAGGGGAAGTACCGCCATGCGATGGAGATCCTCAACAAACTGGTCTATGCCGAGCCGAAGAATCAGGCTGCCAAGGACCTGCTGGCCGACGCTTTCGAGCAGTTGGGCTACCAGTCCGAAAGCCCCAGCCTGCGCAATTCGTACCTGTCTGCGGCAAGGGAGCTGCGCGACGGGATCAAGCATGTCGACCTTCAAAGCTCGGCGCCGCCGGACCTCGTGAAAGGCACGCCCACTTCGTTATTGCTCGATGCGCTCGCCATCCAGGTGGACAGCCGCAAGGCCGAGGGTTTGAATTTTAAGTTTAATCTCATTCACCCGGACATCAACGAAAAGTACCTGGTCGAGATGAGCAATGCCACCTTGACGCACATTCAGGGCTTTCAGGCGAAAGACGCCGACCTGACGATTACGCTCAACCGCGCCGATTTCGAAGATATCATGCTCAAGAAAGCGAAACTCGCCGACCTGGCCCGGTCCGGAAAGGCAAAGCTGGAGGGCAATACGGCTGTTTTGAAACAGCTGGCCGGCGCCTGCGAGATGTTCGACGCGATGTTCGAGATCATGCCGGGTACCAAGATCGCACCGAAAGCTGTTAAACCCAAGGACGAGCCGTTCGCGCACGACGGGCCCATGGTCAAACTGCCGTAAGGGAAGGGGACGGCGACCCGGGACAAACATGGATTCGATGCTTGTGAAGTTCGTTTTGGGAGGCAATTGGAGAATGAGAAAATCGGTATTGACCGGTATACTGTGCTGCCTGGTCCTGGCGGGAGCTTTTGCGGTCAGCCCCGCCTGGGCCGGGGGAGTTATGCTTTACCAGTTCGGCTCGCCGGACGTGGGCTATGCGGCGGCGGGCTACGCTGCCCGGGCCCAGGACGCATCCACCGTGTTCACCAACCCGGCGGGGATGGGCCGGCTTGAATCCTCACAGTTCCTTGGGGGGCTGCAGGCCCTTTACGGGGACCTGAAGTTCAGCCCGAATGCGGCGACCAGCGTGCCCGGCAATGACGGCGGGGTCGCCATCGGCTGGTCGCCCGGGGGCAGCGTTTTCGCCGTCCAGAAGCTCACGGAAAGGTGGAGCTTCGGCCTGGGCGCCCTGTCGTATTTCGGCTTGAGCCAGAAATTCGACGACAACTGGGTGGGCCGCTACTATGTGCAGAAATCGACCCTTGTAGGTATGACATTTACGCCGGCCCTGAGCTATAAGGTCAATGACCGGCTTTACGCGGGAGCTGGCCTGAACATGATGTTAGGTTATGTGAGCGACCAGGCGGCCGTCAACAACGCAGGCGGGGCGGACGGGCAGCTCAAATACAAGGACAGCGCCCTTGGATACGGGGGGAACTTCGGAATCCTGTTCGAGCCCCAAAAGGGGACGCGTTTCGGCGTGACATACCTCTCAGAGGTGAAGCTTGAATTCAGCGACGTTCCCGAGTTCAGCGGCCTCGGCCCCGGCCTGCGCGCCGCTCTGACGGCAAGCGGGCTGCTTAACAGCAGCCTCGACCTGACCATGACGGTCCCTCAGATGGTCATGTTCAGCGCGTATCATGAATTGAATCCGCAGTGGGCCGTCCTGGGCAATGCGGGATGGCAGGACTGGTCCCGCTTCGGGAGGACCGAGGTGGGGATAAACACGGCCAATCCGACGACACTGACTGCGGACAGCCACTATAAGGATACATGGCACGCCGCCCTGGCTTTTCAGTATACATACGCGCCCGCCTGGAGGTTCTCTTTCGGCATAGCTTACGACAGCTCCGCCGTCAGTGACGATAACCGCACGGTCAGCGTCCCGATCGGTGAGATAAAGTCCTTTGCCTTCGGGGCCCAGTACTCTTTCTCCCCGAACCTGACACTGGGAGCCGCCTACCAGTTCGCCTGGCTGGGCGACATGCCGGTAGATCAGGAGCGCGGGCCCCTGGCGGGCAGGGTGGCCGGCGAATTCAGCGATACCATATTCCACTTTATCGCGCTGAGCCTGAAATGGACATATTAGGATTAATCGTATATACGTTGGTCTAAAGAGCTTTCCAAGTCGGCATAGATAAATTGATCAAGTAATCATTCAGGAGGTAAATATGAACCGGACGATCAAACTGTTTCTCGTGGTCCTCCTTGGCCTTGCTGTTGCGGCCTGCGCCACGGGCAAACAATCAACTCCCGGCGGGGGAGACCCCTCAGCCCCCCAGCTGTCCATGGCGGAAGGCGGGGCAAAAAATTTCCTGGGGGAATATTATAGCCTCATGGACCCCGGGCCCAAAGGCGGGGTGAAGAAACGCTGGATAAAACCGGGAGTCAATTTTCTCAAGTACAGGAAAGTGATGCTGGACAGCGTTGTTTTTTACCTGGACAAAAATTCCGATTACCAGGGAATCGACCCGGTTGCCATGAAAGACCTGGCTGATAAATTCAATCAGACCATGGTGGACGCTATCAAGGGCAAGCACCCGATCGTGTCCGAACCGGGGCCGGACGTGATCAGGGTCAGGGTTGCAATAACCAACCTGGAACAGAGCCGCCCTGTTTTGAGCGGGATCATGACGGTAATCCCGATAGGATTGGGCATCAGCACCCTGAAAAGAGGCGTTATCGGCTCCTGGTCCGGATCCGGTTCCACCGGCATGGCCTTCCTGGCCCTGGACAGCACGAGCAACGAAGTGCTCGCCGTAGCGGAAGACCGCCAGTCGGCGGGTTTCACCGAGAGGTTCAGCAAATGGGGCTCGGCCGAAGAGGCGTTCAAATTCTGGGCGGAACGGCTGAGAAAATACATGGACAATTACATTCCCGGCCAGAATTGATCAAAGAGCATCAGGCAGGGCCGGCCTGGGCAGGGCGAGGCCGGCCCTTAAAGTTTCTATTCGCCTGCGGTGACTTCGGCGAATCTCCTGTTCCATTCCGTTTCCTTACAGGATTTAATCCCCGTCATCTCCCAATTTAAGTCAAAGGAATATAGCTTTTTTATCCCGCATTGTTCTAAATACAATGGATGGTGGAGTTTTGCCGGGGGCTGAACATGAGGAGCGTGCTTGTTTTATGCATCTTGATATGCCTGAGCTTTGCCTCGGGTTGCGCTTCAGGCCCGCAGCCGCATGGCGCGAAAATACCGCCCAAATGCGCCTTTGAGAACATAAAGTACGGCTCAAGCTACGAGCAGGTCGAGGAAGAGTTGGGACAGGGAGGATTACTGATAAGCGAGTCTCAAAAAGAGTCCAAGAACGAGGTCTTCACGAGACAGATATACCGCTGGGGGGACGGCAAGACACCCTGCCGCGTTTACCTGAGCTTCAGCAACGGCAAGCTGAGCTTTAAAAAATATTCGGGGAAGTGCAACTAGGGGCGCCCTGCAGGACCGCCCCGGAAAACGCATGTCACAATTTCCAGATTGCCTGGACTTCCGTGCCGCTGCCCGCCTTTGTCCCGACACGGAAAACTCCTCCCGAAAGCTCGACGCGCTCGCGCATGCTGGCCAGGCCCAGGCTCCGGGACGGGCCCTCTTTAATCACAATATTCTCAAGGTCGAACCCGGCCCCGTTATCACGAATAAGCAGCTGCAGCGACCCGTCGGCGATCTCCAGCCTCAGCAGCACGCGGTCCGCCCCGCTGTGCTTGGCGACGTTATTCATCGCTTCCTGCATAACCCTGAAAATAATTATCTTGAGCGGCTCCGGCACGGAGACCTCTTCCGCCGTGATTTCCTTCTCGAGAGAAATTTCCGTATATACATTTTCGAATTCCCGGCAGAACCAGGAGATTGTTGCGAGGATGCCGAGGTCGTCCAGGATGGAGGGCCGCAGGTCCATGGAAATCCTCCTGACCTCTTCGACGGCGTGCTGGATTATGGGAATTCCGGATTTGAGCTGATCCAGCGCCTGACCGGAATTGCCGTTTTCCATCCTGGTAATGCATGTCTCCGCGTTGAACTTGATAGTCGAAAGGTACTGCCCGATGCTGTCGTGTAGTTCCAGGGCAATATTCTTCCTGATTTTTTCCTCCCGGCCCAGGAGCTGAGAGGAGAGCGCTTTGAGGCTCTTTTCCGACATGCGCAACTTATTTTCGGCCCTCTTGCGTCTCGTGATGTCGTCCATGTGGCACATCACAAGGTCCGGCGGGATATAGGCGTACGTCATGGCCAGTATCCGTTCCGAGCCGGTCGTGAACATGCTGTAATCCATCTCCCGCCTGAACCGGGATTTCCGCTCCAGGCATGTCCTGAAATCCTGGAGGATATCGGGGCGGTCTGCGTAGAGCTTGTCGGCCGGCACGCCCACGTATTCGGAGATCATGCCGCTCGTAAACTCCTCGGCTGCAAGGTTGAAATCGGTAAGGACAAAACTCCCGCCCTGCAATTTCCAGGTGATGGTCGGGACGGGCATCCCGAGAAAGAGGCTCTTCATCCTCTGCTCGCTGTCCTGGAGCGCCCTCATGGCCTGTTCCCGCTCGGTTATGTCCTGCAGGCGAAGGAGGACAAGGCCCGGATGCATGTACACGTAAGATGCCGACATTTCGCGGTCTTCTCCCGTGGTGAACATCCTGTACGATATTTTCCGTTTCGATGCCGATTTCTCTTTCAGGCAGCGCCGCAGGTCCTCGAGAATGTCCGCGCGGCCGGCATAAATATTGCTGGCCCTCTTGCCGATGTAATTGTTTATCACGACTTTTTTGAAATCCTCGGTGGCCATGTTGCAGCCGATCATAACGAAGTCGTCGCCCACGGATTGCCAGGTGATGGTGTAGACAGGGTAATCGTGCTTGGATGGCGGCCTGTTTTCATCGCCGGTCACTGACGATTTTCTGATTACGAGATTGCGGACGCAGATCAGGACCAGTTTCCTCCTCCCCATGCTGATAAGCCGGGTGCTGGTCCGGGCGGGGAAGATCCGGCCGTCTTTCCGCTTGCAGCTTCTCCAGACAAACAGACCCCCGGTGGTCGCTTCTGCGGTAATGAAATCGGGCATGAGGGACGAAACCTCTTCGGGGAACAGCCCCGCAAGGTTCATCTCCATCATTTCGGCCTTGCTGTACCCGAAAATACTGCAGGCCGCCTGGTTGCATTCCATAATGGGCCCGCCCACGCCGCCGAGGATGAAGGCGTCTTCCGAAGACTCAAAAGCGGCACGGTAGATCTCGCCGCTTTGCACGGAAGCTGTTTTTTTAGTTTTCCTGTGCTTCAATTTCTCTCACTCCAACTTGCCCGATCAGCGGAAACTCTTTACCCGCAAGGTGTTGGACGCACTATATATGCCGGGGAGAAAATAATCAATATATCAGGATATTACCTGCTGCCGGGATTTAATCAGGCAAGAATTGTTCGTTGGGGCCGAATCGTGATCGTCATCAATGCTTTTGCACCCGGTCAAGAAACGACATCATCTCCCGGTGCTTTATAATGCCTGCATTGCGGTCGCTTTGCGCGCGGTTATAGACGGATTGCATGTGGTTGGCCACCCACGAGCCCCAGAAACCTCTGGCCTCCGGGGGGAACCTCCTCAGTTCATCCATTTCGTGGCCGGGGAAAACCTGGCGGAACAGCTCCGGGAGACGCTCCTTCTCAGCGTTAACCGCTGCCTGCGGGTCGATTTTGTAAGGGTTTCCGCCCAGCTGCTCGAATATCCAGTTCTCGAATTTATCGCGGTCGATCGAGCCGTCGGGCTTTGTAAGCAGTATGTAGTTGGGACGGGGGGTTTCCGGATTCCTCACAAAGTTCACGCGCTTGTTATCGTCCTGATAGAAATACAGTATATCGGAAGGAGACGCGGCCGCGACATTGCCCAACCGGCTCCATGCGGGCCTGATATTCAGAAGCGCTTCAACCGGGACGCAGAAATTAAGGTTCTGGCCCATCATCAGGTACATGGAAACGACGCCGATGACCTCCCCCTTCATGTTTACTACGGGGCTGCCGCTTGAGCCCTGCGATATGGGAGCGGTGATCTGGATGACCTTTCTGCCCCTCAGCTCCCGCTGTGCGGAAACTATCCCGTCGGACACGGATTGCTCGAGGCCGAGCGGACTGCCGATAACGACGACTTTCTCGCCTCTTTCAGGCTGGAAAGCACTGACCTTCAGCGGAGCAGCTTCGCGCAGGGTTGCTCCCGTCGCCAGGACGACAAGGTCGTTGTGGGCGTCTTCAGACACGATCCTGTGGACGGGATACGTCCGCCCTTCAACAGTCTTTATTTCGTAATGAGAACCTTTCAAAACGTGGCGGTTCGTGACGACCTCGCCCGGGCTGCCCGCAAAAAAGCCGGAAGCCCAGCCGACCACCTGTTTTTTGTCGTCGTAATTTATAATGGAAACAATTGAAGGGGATATTTTTTTTACTACGTCCGCTATGCTGTATTCATGCTGCGGCTCAGCCCGGTTTGCTTCGCCCGTCACAACCTGCCCGGAAGGCCGGGAAAAGGAAATGGACGCCTCCCTGGTCCTGCCGGCCAGGTAGTATGCCGCGGCAAACGAGACTGAAACCGCCACGATCAGGATCGAGATCCATCCCATCCTTCCCATGCCGGAC
>CAZKYN010000039.1:0-17610 GCA_964556675.1 uncultured Syntrophaceae bacterium | reverse complement strand
GGCCAGAATTATCTTCTTTCAGGAGAAAATTGGGTGCCCCGATTCTAACAGAACTAAAAGCCTGATTTATAGTGCCGTGATAGCGGATATTGTACATTTCAAATTAAAAGCTGTAATAGAAGACAGGAATACAAAAGTTCAGGGCATTAACGGAGCGGAGGCATACTTTTCTTAATCTCAAACGCGATATTACACGGGTCTCGGATGTTACGTGTCCCATACACTGGCATTAAAAGTTTCCTTGAGGGGGGCTGAAGAGCAAATCCGCAAGTAGTTACGTGCCTTAGATACTATAATAATGGTTGAAAAGGTTTACCATCATGCCATTATCAAAATTCAGCAAGAAGTTAGTTGAAACCTTACTTTTGAAATACTGCGAAAATAATGTTCCAGTTACTACTAACGACCAGGTAAGACTTGAATTCACAATTAAGGGCAATAACGTAACCCTGTACCAGACAATACTGGTGTTAAGGAATCCTTCAGTCTGGAGCGAGAAATTCCGGTTCGATAATAAATCAAAAAAATGGAATCTATACTGCTGTTTCCGGGACTCCAAATGGTATCTTTACAGTGAGATAGACTCGAGCCCTAATTTTGATTTTCTCTTGAAAGAGGTGGACAGGGACCCGACAGGGATATTCTGGGGATAGGTTGAATATTACGAATTTTAGATAAAGGGCCAGTTTTCTGAGAGTTCGCGAACCTTCTCAATCTTGAAATAGACGATAGATTTCGATAGAGACCGGTACCTCTTGTCTATGCTCTTTTCTTTAAACAGCCTGTCGATAGCCGGGTTGCTCGAATCTTCACGGTACATTTTCAAGGAAAGCCTTTTGCCATTGAATCCCCTTGTGCCCTCCTCGAAAAACACATAGCTTGCAAAGGGATTGGCCTGAATGTTCTTGTGGGTCAGGTGATCGAACATGATGAACATCACCGTCTCTTCGTCTTCGAAAATAGGCATTGAGTAGAGAGTGGCATCAACGTGCCCCTCGGAATCAGCCGTAGAGAGGACGCCAAAACCATTTGTTTTCCTGAAGTATTCACTCAGTTTCGCCGCCATGTCCAGAGAAGGTTCCTTTGATTTTTAAAATTAATGATTTCTTGTAGCTTGGCAACATTCTTCTCTAAATACCATAATGACTTCCCTGATTCTTGTATTCGAAATCTCTTACATTGATCCCTGAAAATAGCCACTTAGCCCTCATTTGGTTGCCTGATCTAGGGTATTTCGAATCAAGTTATGAGACAGTGCCTTATGGCTAAACAGAATCAGAGCTGGCATAATTCATAAATTAGGATTCCGGGCGGAATTCCGATTCACCATAGGTAGGGACTCATGTTCATTATCCTTGGTGAAGAAATTCTATTTGAAAGGATCATGAATGAGTACTTACGAGGAATTCAAAATTAGCTGCATAGATGGGTGGGAGACTACATTTCATATTTACGGAAAAGATATTATACCTCTAGCTAATTTCAAGCTTGCAGAAAAATGGCATAATGCAGGCAAGCTTACCGAAAATAGCAATTCACTTATGGATAATATTCTGGACAGACTTAGAATGTATTTTCAAACAACTAGGTGAAATCGATAAGGCTGAGAATTTAGGCCTGTTTTCTTAATATTTTTAAGTGGAGATCCTGATGAACTGTTCCGGAATAAAATTCCGGCTTTGACCTCAAACTACGACGTGAAATGACCTGATTACCTCAGAACCTCGAATATGTTTTGCAATCATTTTCAAACTCCCGGATAACATCATCACTGAGAGATGGGCGGATACTCGGAAGAATTGAGAGGAGTGTTTTCGTAGTGACTTTAAAATCTTTTCTGGTCGCCAATTCCTGCTCAAAAGCGAATTGGGCAACCTGCTGAAATGTGTATTCTATGTCCGCGGGGGTGTATCCGATCATCTTTTCTCCAATTTCATTCAAATCAATTTTTCCGGTGTTCATCTTTGAAAGGTAATGTTTGATAATGGTCATTGATCCTTCTTTATCAAGTCCTCCCACCGGGATAATGCAATCGAACCTGCCGGGACGAAGCATTGCCGAATCCAGCTGCCCTATGTAATTTGTTGCACAGACTAGGAGTATCTTGTTTTTTTGACTCTTAAGATGCTGTACCTGTTTGAGAAACTCATTTGTGACCGACTTGTCTATCCTGTCGGAATTATCCCTGCTGGCGGCTATTTCTTCGAACTCGTCAATAAAAATGACAGCTTCGTTGATGCCCCGTGCCTTTTCCATGGTCTGCCGCAAGTTTGCACCGACTTTTTCCAGGCCGTCGGCCATCAGCATGCTTGGCACGATCTCAATGTACCACCAGGAAAGTATCCCGGCGATTGCCCGGGCAAAATGAGTTTTACCCGTGCCCGGAGGTCCGAAGAAAATTATCGACTTGGGCGGACGCACGCCGTGTTTCCTGGAGAGGCCTTCCTTTGTCAAAGGAAGAATTATCCTTCTCTGGACGAGTTGCTTGGGCGGCTGTGAATCAGAAATGGTGTCCCATATTTCCCTGCCGGTAGACTGTGCCCCTAGCTCGGTCAGAATATGTTTCTGTTTATACGCCACGTACTCATTGGGGGCTTGTTCTATATTTTCCAGAAAGTCGATGCAGGCAGTCCGAAATCCAATGTCCCGTCCGACAACTTCCGAGAGGAGCCATTTATGATCAAGAACCTTCGGCCACAGGTCGGCGGCAATTTCCGGCGGATATTTGACCCCGCTGAGTTCAAAAATATGGCCCATACATTCATCGGGTGATAATCTGTCATACATGTCTGCGTTCAAAACCGATCTCCTCATTAAAGGGGTTAAAAAAAAGAGGACAGAGCTCACACTGTCCTCCACACCACTTCATGATACTAGATTCTAATTTGATTAGACAATAAGGAGAACCCTTAAATTTGCAAGACTTTATGATTTCAATTCTGTTTCAATCAATTATTCCCCATTCGTGGCAAATCGATGTTAAATGAAAAAGAATTTATGGAAACAAGAAGGCTGGGTCGGGGAAAAGGCTTAATTACATCCCCTTACCAATATAAAGTCACGAAGAGGCGGATCGAGCTGAGGAGGTTACAGTAGGCGGTATTGAGACCACCATAATTTCGCTATGGCATTTGAAAGGGGGTGCGATCCTAAATCATAAACTCATTATGGATTACCATAAGAAAGGTTATTCTATCAAAGGAGGATAAAGATTTTGCTTTCCGGAAGAAAGGGATCGCATCGCCGGAAGCTAAAGACCTGTTTTATCCACTTCACCTACCCAGTCAATCATTCCGGCTCTACCAAAGATAATTTATTGAAATCAATTTTTGAAGTTGAAAAGGTTCCGGCAGCTTTCATACCAAACTGCATTAAATTAGCGGAAAAATCTCAAATTATCCCGAGTATTGTGAAAGTCCATTTATTCCCGCTTATATTTTCTCCTTTCTTCGAACTTGAATGCTGCTAATCAGCGCCCCACCAATTTCGTGAATTCCGGATGATTCTTGATGAAGTCGAACTGCGGATCGCCCAGTGCCTTTCGTTTGTAGTAAGGATCCAGCTGCATGACTTTCGTCACATCCTGCAGGGTCTTTGCGGCGTTCTTCTGCCGGGCGTAGAGCAAGGCGCGGTTATAGTACGCCTCGCCGGGGTGTTTGTAGTTAAGTCCGATTGCGGTGTTGAAGTCCTTCAGGGCGAGATCGTCCTTCCCCATCTTGAACCAGGAAAATCCCCTCTCGACATACGCATGGAATTCCGGCTTCATCTGGATCGCCCGGGTGAAATCCTTGACGGCTTGAGCGTGTTTGCCGTACTTGGCGAAATACTTCCCGCGGTCCATGTAGGAAGAGAGCCTATCCGGCTTAAGCTGAATGGTCTTGTTGTAGTCCTTCAGCGCGAGATCGTGTCTGCCAAGCTCCGCATATAGACCGGCCCGGACATTGTAAAAATGCTTGTGCTCGGGAAAACGTTCCAGAATGCTGCTGTAATCCCGAATGGCAAGATCGATTTTGCCCAGGCCTTCATAGGTCTGCGCCCGGTGCATATAGTCGAACGCGTTGGGCTCCAGCTCGATCGCCCGGGTCAGGTCGGCGATGGCCAGCTCCGGCTTATTCAGCATATAGAATGCGCCACGAGTGCCGTAATTGACTGAGCTAGGCGTGAGCTCGATGGCCTTATTGAAATCCCTTAGGGCCAGATCGTTATTCTGGAGTCCCCAGTAGGCGCTGCCCCTGCTCTGGTAGTAGTCTCCATTACGAGGGTCAAGTTCGATCGCTTTGCTGAAATCCGCGACGGCAAGCCCTTTTCTGGAAAGCTGGTTGTATCTGCCACGGTCGTAAAACGCGTTAGCTTTTTCCTTCGCGGTCGGAGCCGCAGCGATAGCCTTCTCAAACTCCTGCAGCGCAAAATCGCGATTTTCCAGTTCCTTATAGGTCCATGCCCGGATCAGGTAGTCCTCCGTTGTTTTCGGCGGTATTTCCAGCAAACGGCTGTAATCATTCCGAGCGGCATACATCGTATCGCTTATCCGGGCACGGGCATACCAGGCGCGGAGATTGTTTGGGTCTAGTTCGATAGCTCGGCTGTATGCTTCTCTTGCCTCTTTGTGATCCTTGGCCGCATATCCCTTTTCCAGCCAGTCCGCGGCCGACAGCGCCTTGACCGACTTGTCGTAAGCCGCTTTCTGAGCCTCACGGCTGGTATCCCTGGATGCGGCCAATTCTTTGCGCAGCCGCTCGTTCTCTCGGAAGAGTTCATCCGACTTTTGCCGCATCGATTCGAGCTCCCTCGACTTGTCGCGGTCCTTCCGTAGTTCGTTAATGGATTGGGCCACCTTGTCTGGATCTGCCATGATCTTTGATTTCAGCCAGTACTCTTTGCCGTCCCACTTCTCCGCCATGATCTCCGCCTGGACGATTCCCGCCGTCAGCGTCGTGATCTGGTCCTTGGTCAGCTGGAAATTCTTAACTTCCGTCTGGCTTTCGAGATACGTCCCCAATTCTTCCAAGAGGAGCCGCTTCACTTCGCGCAGGGCGATCACCCGGCTGGAGTTCTTGCTGTCCTCATCACTCGCCTGGTACGTATATTCCTTAATAAAAGTTTTCGTGCCGGCCTGGACTAGGTGGGGGTATATAACGAGAAACAGGCAGGAGAAAAGAGCAAGCTTGGATAATACAGATTTCATTCTGGTCATGCCTCCTTCAGTATGGAGCCACTGTATACCACCCCTGGAGGAAAGTTCAATATCCCCTTCTCAAGTAAGGGGCTGCAAACTACCGAAGAATATTCAGTTTGCAAACAGAATATCTACCGAATCTCTTTCCATTGTAACCAAGCATTCTTGATATCGGCCCCTATGATTGATTACAGGAATGAAATGCAGCATTCATTAAAAATGCTCATGGGGAAGGCAGTTGCATTTTAGTTACATGATAAGGACAAGCCACGCACATAAAAGATTTAAGAAAGAAGATCGGAATCCTTTGAGGTCTAAACGTCTGTTTACTTCGATTCAGATGTAAAACTCAGGATTTTTTTCAAACAGTTCATTGAACTAAAAATAGCAGTCAGTCTTCTCTTCGCATATGGGCACAATAATGTATGTTGTATAATCGACTTAGTCGCTGAATCCTGACTTGGGGTAAACTGAATCCGATGCCGAAAATTTCAGTGCATCAGCAGGACGGGTATGTTGCTGTTGCGGATGACGTTTGACGTGGTGCTGCCGAGGAAGAACTCTTTGAGGCGTCCCTTGCCGTAGGCGCCCATGATCATCATCTCGACGGCGCCCTCCCCGATAAAACGCATAATTTCCTTGTCTTCGCGGCCCCTCAGGACCAGGACCTCGTTGTCCACCGGCTTGTCATCGAGGTAATTCTCAACCTTTTTGGTAAGTTCCGCCCCCATGGATGAATCATCGGTGATGATCAGGGTGGTTATGGGCCAGTGTGCCTGCTCCGAGAGCCAGGCCGCCAGTTTGAGGGCGTTTGTTGCCGGGGTGCTGCCGTCGAAAGCGAGGCCGATGCTCTCGATCTCCTTGAAATCGACGGGAGTGACCAGGACCGGCTTTTTCGACCGGCGCACCACAGATTCAGCAGTGGACCCGAGCAGCCCTCCCGCATTGAAGTGGAAGTGCTCGCCTCTCCTCGCCAGCACGATCAAATCGGATTTCTCGCCCTCCCGGATGATCGTGTCTTCAATGATCCCGGAGATCTTCTTTAACTCGATTGCGACTCCTGCCTGTTCGGATTTTTTGCGGATCTCTTCCAGGATACTGTCCGCCCTTTTGCTCAGGGCCTCTTCGATCTTGGGAAGGAATTCATAATAGACGGGCAGGCCGCTGTAGAATGCCACGTCGCTGAAAAGGGGGCCCTGGATGATCTTTATATCCATTACATTCAGGGCCGTAATGCCGGCCTTGATCAGCCGGGCCGTGTAGATCGCATACTCGGCGGCAGCCCTGCTGTAATCCGAGCCGTCCGTCGGCAGGAGTATTTTTTTTATTACCACGGGCTGGTCAGGCATCTCCCGCCTTTTTGTCGTCTACGCTGAAGTTCTTGAGCATGTCGTCGAAAGAGGCTGTATCCGCAATTTCCTCCTCGGGCACATCGCAATCCGTGCCGTTAAGCCTGGACCCGTCGCGGTTGTAGCAGACGTATTCTCCGGCCAGTTTGCCGGAATTGTAGCGCGCCCGGGCGCGGACCTCGCCGGTCTTGTAAAACAGGAAGAAATCCCCTTCACGCTTGTCGTTGATGAAGGACCCTTTTTCCCGGACCTCGCCGGTCTTGAAGTACGAAGTGTAGTCCCCGTTGAATTTGCCCTCTTTGAAATTCTCGATTTCCTTGACCTGGCCGTTTTTCAGATAGAGTGTGTAAACGCCTTCGAGCTTGCCGTTTAAATAATGTTCCTCTTCCTTGAGCTGCCCGTTGTCATAATAGGACAAATATTCACCCGTGAGCTTGTCGTCGACGTAAAATGCCTTCTCCCTGATGTTCCCGTTGCGGTAAAAAGAAACCGCTTCGCCTTCCTTGCGGCCGTTTACATATGTTACCTTGACCATGGGCCGGCCGTTCTCGAAGAACGACACGTACTCGCCGTCCTGTTTCCCCTTGAGAAGTGATTTTTTTTCCTTGACGGCGCCGCTGTCGTAGTATGTCTCAACCTGTTTGTGTTTCGGCATTTAAAGTTCGAGTTTCTTTCTGATACGGTCCGCCGGGAAGGCCATCACGTCGGCTATTTTCACGCCGCGGCGCCGGGCGCGCTCGTCCCGGTTTTCCAGCTCTTTAAGAAGATCGATGACCCGCAGCTTTCCCTGCGGCGACTTCACCGCCTCGCGTGGCGATATGTTGCCTATTGCCGGGATCTTCTGCTCGGCCCAGCGATCGTAATGTCTTGCCGCGATCTCCTTAAGGATGTCCCGGAACTCTTCGCATTCCAGCAGCCCTTCGTCAATCAGGGGCGCCGGCCCCTCGGGAATGATGAGTTTCTGGTCCTCGAAAATAGTGCATTCGTAGGCCAGCGTTTTCCCGAAGACCCCAGCCAGGATCGCCTTGAGCTTCTCGGCCCGGAATCGCGAATTGCACCTGGCCCTGAGGCGGTCCCCCTCGACCAGGACAAGTCCCTGCGTGGAGTTTTCGCAGGAGCGGCTTTTCTTCCTTTCTTTTTTCACCCAGATATACTCTGCCCTGGCGAGGTCCTCCGGGGAGTCCCCGGGTTCAACATGGTCCTGAACGAATATGGAAGTCCGGCCGATTATCTCCAGGAAAGAGGGCATGTCGGCGATCCTGTAATGGAGGGTCGAGTATAGCAGGGGATCGCCTTCGGCATTTTTGATATGGTAGCTCTCGTAATCCTCCATGACGTTCTGGATAAAGGCAAACACCTCGGCCGACCTGAACCTCAGGAAATGCCTGACCTCCCGGCTGTTTTTTTTCTGGACCTTGTAAATTGAGCAAATGCCCTTTTCCACTATGGACTTAAGGCGAGGCGGGATTACTATCATCCCGAAGTCGCTCAGAAAGTAAACCCCGCGCGCTCCGGCCAGGCCGGCATAAATGATGTCCCACTTGCATACGTGTCTTGACGCGGAAGTCTCATGCACAAACCGGACTTCGCCCTCGAAAAGCTCCTTGAGGTACATACCCCTGCCGGCAATGACCTTCTGCACTTCGAAGAGCCCCAGGGGGTTGTGCCGGTAGCTCTCCAGGATTTCCTTTTCCAGGGGGGCGAGCTTTTTCCGCCTGATCGCGGCGAACAGCTCGGGAAAGGTCTTTTTGTATTCCTCGGTCAGGAAATAGAGAGAATACCAGGCGAGGAAGCGGGAGATCTCGTTTTCACCCTGAAACAGGTCTTCCGAAAAGTCATCCTCCTCAATTACGATATCGCGCCATTCAAAGTACTCGCATAAGGCAAGTTCATATTCATGGAAGAACTTGTCGCTTACTGCAAAAGCCGAGAGCTTCCCGTCCAGCTCGGAAATGGCCCGCCTGAACCGGAACAGGTTGTAATTCAGGACCGGCGCGCTCTTTTTCTGTGGGGAATCTTTCTTTCCGGGTTCCAGTAAAAGCATCCTCTTCTCTCCGGAGATTTGCAGAAAGATTATATTATTTCCAAAACCAAGTCGAGGAAAACTTGGGAATTCTTCATGATAATGCGGGGATATGGGTTGATGTTGCGCCTTCTCGTCTCTTTTACTAACATTTAATCGTGCTGCGTGCAGGGACGGATTGGGGACGGCCTTTCCCCTGCAAATATTCCAGACATTGGGATGAAATCCCAGATGAAGATTTCCACTCTAGCCGAACCGGACCTCGTCGCCATTGATCTGCAGGCGCCAAACAGGGAAGACGCAATCCGGGAGATAATGGATACGCTCATATCCCGCCGTAAAATCATGTACAGCCGGCAGGTTATGACGGATCTCCTCAATCGCGAATGCTGCGGAACGACAGCCATAGGCAACAGCGTTGCGATCCCCCATGCCCGGGCCGAGCACCTGGAAAAGCCGCTGATGTTCGTAGCGGTTTCAAAAAAAGGCGTAGACTTCGGGGCTCCCGACGACAGACCCGTGCAGATCGTCTTTCTGCTCCTCACGCCCGTACAGGCAACGGGCACGCACCTGAAGACATTGTCCCGGATAGCCAGCCTGGCGCAGGACACAGATGCGGTGAGGCGGCTTATCGATTCCGCATCGGATGACGAGCTGTACCGGCAGCTCAAAGACGATCAGATCGACCGGGACGGTTTCCTGCAGCTCACGGAGAGCGCTATCTGCCAGGAAATAAACACCTCGCCCGAAGGCCTCTCCGATGCAGACGCGCAGGAGCGCCTTTCCGAGTACGGCCGCAACGAGCTCAGGCAGGCGCGCACGGGCTCTCTGTTCATGCGCTTCGTCGACAACCTCACCAACCTGCTGGCGGTCCTGATGTGGGCGGGGAGCGTTCTTGCCTTTCTGGTCGGAATGTCCGAGGTCGGATGGGCAATCATCGGGGTTATTTTCATAAACGCCTTTTTCAGCTTCTGGCAGGAGTTCAAGGCGGAAAAGGCCCTTGAGGCGCTCCGGAAACTCATCCCCAATTTCGTCACCGTGTTGAGGAACGGAGAAGTCAGGCGTGTCCCCGCCCCGGAGATAGTCCCCGGCGATGTGATGCTGTTCGAAGAGGGGGACAACATCACGGCGGACGCCCGCCTCATCGAGGGCCACGAGCTGAAGGTGGACAACAGCATATTCTCCGGGGAGTCGCGGCCCGGCTATAAGACCGCGGAGCCGCTGACGGACCGGCGCGACTTCCTCTGGACAGAGGTGCCCAATCTTGTATTTGCCGGGACCAGCGTCGTCTCGGGGACAGGCAGAGCGGTCGTGATCGCCACCGGAATGAGCACCGAGCTGGGCAAGATCGCTTACCTCACCCAAAACATCAAGCCTGAGCTCAGCCCCCTGCAGAAAGAGATAAACAGGCTCACCAGGATAATCGCCCTGATCGCGGTCGTGATGGGCATAGTCTTTTTCATTATCGGCAGCGCCCTCGGCGAGCTCTCCCTTATCGCCGCAGCCGTCTTCGCGATCGGGATTATAATCGCGAACGTCCCGGAGGGGCTGCTTCCCACTGTTACCCTCGCGCTGGCCATGGGGGTCCAGCGGATGGCGAAACGGCACGCCCTTATAAAAAAGCTCTCCTCTGTGGAAACACTCGGTTCCACCAACGTCATCTGCACGGACAAGACAGGCACCCTCACCACCAACCAGATAAGCGTTCAGAAGATCTGGCTCAACCGCAAGCTGTACGAAGTTACCGGTTCGACCTATGAGCCCAGGGGCGAGTTCATCCTCAATACAAAAAGCGGCGGAGCGGAGCTCCTGCAGAACGGGGACGGGGCGGCTGTTTTCATGAGGGCCTGCATCCTGTGCAGCACGGCCCGGCTCGTCCCGCCCACGGCCCAGTCTCCGCAGGGCTGGAGTATAATCGGCGACCCCACGGAAGGCGCCCTGCTTGTCCTTGCCGCGAAGGCCGGATACCAGATCGAATCGGAGCGCAATTCCCGGCCGCTTCTCAAGAGGTTTCCGTTCGAGTCCGTCCGCAAGCGGATGAGTTCCGCCTATCCCCGCAGGAACGGACGGGCCCGCATATACGTGAAAGGGGCGCCCAAGGAGGTCCTTGAGCTTTGCCGGGCCGTGCTGACAGAGGGCAGGGAGCAGGAGCTCACGGGCAGCGAGAGGCAGGAGATAACGGACAGGATGGACGAGTTCGCGGCCGCCGGGCTGCGCGTCCTCGGGGTCGCGTTCCGGGACACGGCAGCGGACGAGGTGAACGCGGCCCAGGCCCCGGCCGACCTGGAAAAGGACCTCGTCTTCCTGGGTCTCGCCGCTATGTACGACCCGCCGCGGCCCGAGGTGAAGGAAGCGCTGGCCCTGTGCAATAAGGCGGGGATCCGCGTCGTCATGATCACGGGGGATTACGGCATCACGGCGCTGGCCATTGCCAGGGAAGTGGGCATCGTAAAAACGGAAACCGCCCGGGTAGTCACGGGGGCTGACCTGTCCCAGCTTTCCGATGAAGAGCTCAAGGATATCCTCGAGGGCGAAGTGGTCTTTGCCCGCGTCAATCCCGAACACAAGCTCCGGGTCGTGACCGCCTTCAAGGAAAAGGGCCAGATAGTCGCCGTCACCGGAGACGGGGTGAACGACGCCCCCGCCCTGAAACGGGCGGATATCGGGATCGCCATGGGGATCAGGGGGACCGACGTCGCGAAGGAATCGGCGGAGATGGTGCTCACCGATGATAATTTCGCCAGCATAGTATCCGCCATCGAAGAGGGCCGGGCCGTCTTCTCCAATATCAAAAAATTCATCACGTATATTTTTGCCCACCTCGTGCCGGAGGCCGTCCCGTTTATCCTGTTCGTCCTGTTCAAGGTGCCGGCCCCGATCACGGTCATGCAGATCCTCGCCATCGACCTCGGCACGGAAACTCTGCCGGCGCTTGCCCTGGGAGTGGAAAAACCCGAGCCCGGCATCATGGACCAGCCTCCGCGCCCCCGCGGGAAAGGACTCGTGGACAGGACGGTTCTCTTCCGCGGCTATATCTATCTCGGCATCCTCAACAGCATTGCTGTTATGGGAGCCTATTTCCTGGTCCTGTACAACGGAGGTTGGCATTTCGGCATGCAGCTTGAGTCCGATGCCGCCGGCGTGCTCAATCCGCTCCACCTGAAAGCGACCACGATGGTGTTCGCGGGGATCGTCGTCATGCAGATCGCCAACGTATTCGCCTGCCGCAGCGAAACAAAATCGGTCTTCCAGATCGGCCTTTTCGGCAACCGCCTGCTCATCTGGGGGATAATTTTTGAAATAATCTTCACTGCCGCCCTGATCTATATCCCCGTGTTCCAGGGGGTATTCAGCACGATAGCTATCACCGCCATGGACTGGGCGATCCTGTTCGGTTTCATGCTGGTCATCTTCTTCCTGGAAGAATTGAGGAAGGTGTGGGTGAGGAGGAGGTTAAATTAAGACAAGGTAAAGCAACTTCTGCTCATGACCTTTTTTCGACCATTCTAAAATTCGCTCCGCTGCAAATCAAAAACTCGCCCCAAAAGGGCTCAAACAGTTTGATTTGCGGGCGCTACGCTCATTTAAGAATGGATACCCTAAAAAAGCTCAAAATCGCTTGAAGCTGCTTTACCCTGCCTTAATTCGAAGTGAAGGGGGATAAAAAGAGGGGACCGGCCGGCCCCCCCTTTTTATTTCTTTATCTGACTACGAGAACCGGGATGTCTGTTGCCCGATGGATCACGCCGTAAGCTATGCTGCCCAGGACGGCCGACTCGAGCGCCCCCCGGCCGCGCGAGCCGATGACGATCATGTCGGATTTCGAGAGACGCGCCGTCTTCAGTATCTCATCAACTGTGTTGCCCGTCTGAATAATCTGCTCGACGGCAATCTGCCCGCTGCGGCACATAGCGGCAATCTCTTCCATGAACCCGGCTGCCGCCTCCCTGAGGTAATCCTCCATGGGCTCGATTATATGCAGAGGCGTCGAGCTTTCGGGGATCGGCCGCGGCACGAGCGCTGTCGTGTCGATCACATATATGAGGACGATTTCCGCTTTCGTCTGCCCGGCCAGCCCGATTGCAAATTCCGCCGCCTTGCGGGAGAGCCGGGACCCATCGACTGCCGCGAGGATCTTTCTGACCATAAACCCTCCAGGACCTGCTTTATTTTCCCTTATCCTTCTGCGTCGGTTTATAGGGAATGGGGACGTACTGCACCGACGGGCGCTGCGGCTGGGCCTGGGGGAACAGGTCCATCAGATCGTATATCTCGTCGGGCAGTCCCACCGAGACCATCAGGCCGATCTCCCGGGCCTCTTCGAACGTGATCGGGTAATCGTGAGTCCAGCGGCCCTCGGTCATCGTCACGGCGATGCGCTCGGCCGTCTCCTCGTCCTTGTGCTCGAGCAGGATATATTTCACAAACGCCCTCATCTGGGAGAGCGCCTTTTCCGCTACGTCCGCCAGGATCATCGTCTTGTCGTCGATGTCCTTGGGCTCTTTCCGGGCGATCGCCCTAAGAAGGGATGCCGCCGGGTATTCCCCCAGCTGGGGATCGACCGGCCCCAGCACGGCGTTTTCGTCCATGATGACCTCGTCGGCCGCCATGCACAGCAGGGTCCCGCCCGACATGGCATAGTGCGGCACGAATATGGTCACTTTGGCCTTGTGCCGTTTGAGGGCCAGGGCAATCTGCTCGGTGGACAGGACCAGGCCCCCGGGGGTGTGGAGGACGAGGTCGATCGGCATGTCTTCCGGGGTCATCCTGATGACCCGCAGGATCTGCTCGGAGTCGTTGATGTCGATGTACCTCATCAGCGGGAAGCCGAGGAGCTTCATAACTTCCTGGCGGTGGATCAGCGTGATCACGCGCGTCTTGCGGTTCGTCTCCAGTTTCCTCATCACCGAGATGCGCTTCACATTGAGGATCTTCTGCTGCAGCACCGGCAGAAAAGTGACCAGGATTATGAATACCCAGAAGAAGTTCCAGAACTCGTTCATGGCGCCTCCTTATTATGCGCAGTTCTATGCGCCGCTTTTATGCGCCATCCAGGGAATGCCGCTCCGTGCGGCGGTACCAGCCTTCCGGGTCCCTGAGGAACTCTTCCGCGTCGAGCAGGGAGACGTAATGTTCGTGCTCGACATCGGCAAGCAGGTTGAAGAAATCCCTTTCCTTCGGATCGGAGCACCTGTCCCGCATCGCCGCGTAAAATGCCGCGCCGTTGGCTTCAAATTCGATGGCCGTCTGGACCGCCTCGAGGTCGTCGGAATCGGCGGGAGCTGCTGCGGGGCTTGCCGGCCCCCTGCCCTTCAAATCGCGGATGACTCCCCGGACCTTGGCCTTGTTGACGGTGAGCGCTTCCGGCCATTTCCCCTTCTCGCTCCAGATCTTGTGGATATCCTTCAGCCTTTCATAATGCTCGAGTTCGTCGTCCGCAATCTGGATGAACATGGCCTTGCCCAGCTCGTTTTTGGTCCGGGAGGCATTTTCAAGATAGAATTTGCGTTCTGTAGTTTCGTTTTTCAAAGCCAGTTCCAGTGCATCGATTCTCGGGTCGTTAGCCATGCTTGCCTCCTTTTCGTTTCTTGTTTGCCTTGTTGAATTCTGCGGGTACGCCCGCCCTTTCCTTCCGCTGCCGGTTTTTGTCCCTCAACAGCCGGGAAATGTCCTTTTGCCTGTTTGTCTGTCTCCCTTTGCCGGACATATCGCACCTGATCGTTTTTAACCCTGAGTGTGAGCCGAGAACCTTTTTTTAAAAGCAGTATTAATCCGATCCGGCCACCTTCCAGGCGCCGTCTTCCTTGACCAGCTCATAATTTCGGACCACCGACAGCATCGGTATGCCCTGGGTTTTCAGAGAACGGATTTGGGAGTTTATAATATCGGCCGTATACTCCAGGGACTCAATACCGCCCTGGGGGAACTTTGACGCAATGAGCAGGGCTGCGACGTCCATGGCTATCCGGTGGAAGTCCGGCGATTTGATCTTCACCGCCGCGCGGGCCTTTCCCTCGGTCCTTTCCGCTATAATGATATCGTAAGATATATAAGACGACAGGCCCTTGCGGACCATCTTCTCCTCGAAGGATTCTCCTTCTTTTGCTCTTGCGGGCGCCTGCTGTGCGGCGTGTGCGGTCAGGTATTTCGCCGCTTCTTCATAATTTCCGCCGATCACGGCGTCCAAATATCCCGCCATGGCGGCCTGCGGGTCCGGTTCCTGAAGCGGACGCGAACAGCCGCTAAGCGCAACGGATAAAAAAGTGACCAGTGCAACGGCCGTTATTGTCAAAATTCTTTTCATCATATTTTTTCTTATGGACCGTTCAAAATGCCCAGAAGCAATCGTTGGGCGATGCGGTTTGCAGCGCAACGCAGCACATGAGCTTTTTTCAACAGCCGGCCCCCAAACGGGCCAGATCCTCCCTGAGCTGATCGGCGGCCCGGAAGAGGATGGAATGTATGCCCAGCTGTCGGGCGGCATCGATATTGTCCTGCTGGTCGTCGACGAACACGGCATCTCCGGGGGCCGTCCCGAGTCTCTCCAGGGCAATCGCATATATTTCCGGACCGGGTTTGCTGAAACCCTCTTCGCAGGAATACACGAGGGCGTCGAAATTGTACCTGCCCGGATCAAGGCACCTGATAGAAGGGCGCTCGGTATTGGACAGCAGGCCGATTCTGAATTTCAGCGCCTGCAGTTGTTCCACTATCGCAAAGACTTCCGCTTTCTCCCGGTAAGCGGCCCGGAAGGCATCTTCCCACAGCGACGCCGAGCGCGGCCTTGCGGCGCCCGTCCTGGCGCAAATGGTTTCCCACAATTCATCTTCCGACATGGCGCCCTCCTGGAAGGGCTTGCGCAGCAGCCTTGCCTCCCTCACAAGTTCCTTCTGCGTTACGCCGAGACTGCGGGCACAGTACTCCATCATTTTCGGGATGGGGAAATCGATCAGCACCCCCCCGAGATCGAATATAACGGCCTTGATCATTTCCTTCTCAAGTTCCGGATAACGAAGTAGAACGCTATCGCCAGGACAATTATAAACCCGATCAGGCGTACCCAGAGCACTTCCGTGGCAACCTCGTCGACAGGTTTGCCGGAGTCGCATCCGGCTGCAAGCAAGACAGCCGCAACGGCTATCGCGAGAAAGCGTTCCATGTTTTTCTCCGGTAAATACCCCTGAACTGGGCTGATTTTAGTCGATCAGGGTCATTAAAGACAATTGAAATTTAATATGAAAAAGGCCGTTCAAGTAAAAGTCTTCAGCGGTTTTGAGATTTTTTCGCCAAAAGGTATTCCGGCCGAACAAGGTCATGAGCAGGAGCTGTTCTTTAAATCCTTTTCCTGACCTTTTCCCAGGAGGGCGTTATAAGGAAACTCTCTTCCATGTAATCGATGATCTGGAGAAAGCGGGTCATCGGGAACGAGATGGTCAGCTCGTTATTATCGACAAAAGGACGGGCGGAGATGTCGAACAGTCCGAGTATTCCCCGTTGGCGGTCGGCGCATTTTTCCATGTACGTGTACTGGACTATCGTCCCGCAGCCCGCCGCAAACGGGGCAAAAACGCCGTTCGGCTCCTCAAAGTCGAAATTTGCGAGGGTAAAAAGCCCCGCCAATACGTCGGGTCCGGCAAAGAAAATAACGCCTTCGGGCTCGTCGAATTCATTGACCGCATCCCATCTTTTAAAGACTATGAACTTACCGGGCGCGTCAAACACGGCGGACCCCTTGGTGAATTTTTCTACTAGCTCCGGCGTCCTTTTATACCGCTCGCCCTCCACCTGGCCGGGTATGCCGTAAGAAAGGAAAAATTTGAAGTCCGGCCCGATTTCATCGGAAAATCCCAGGTAGCGCCTGGCGCCTCCACAGCCCGCGTTTTCGGCGTCAAAGCATTGGGGCTCGCCTTTCCTCACTCGCGACAGAGGACCGAAAATGCACCTGTGCCCGACCGGCTCCTTGGCGCGCGGGGCGCAGCCCTCGTCATTGGTGTAATAAAATGTGACGGGGAGTTCGGCCCCGGCAAAATATTTATTCCAGAGCGATATAAACTTCTGCTTGATTTCCTGGTCCATGGACAACGCTCCTTTCTCAAGGACGGCACATCAGACTGCAACGAGAGAGATGCAGTTCCTTCATTTATTCAGTTTCTCCTTGAACAGGTCGCGCATCGCCTGCCAGGAGCGCTTGTCCGAGAGGGGATTGTAAGCTATGCCTTTGGACGGGTCATTGCCGCTGGCCGGATTCGTGAAACTGTGCACAGTGTTGCCGTATATGTACATCTGCCAATCCACCCCCCCGGCCTTTTGCATTTCGCCGACGAAGGCTTCCCGCTGCTTCGCAGGCACAAAGGGGTCGTCCGCTCCGGTAAGCGCCAGGATGCTTGCCCTGGTATTCTTCGCGTCTTCGGGGGTGAGGGGGGTGAGGGGGGCGGGGGTGTCGAGCGTCCCATGGAAGCTCACCACTGCCTTAAGCGGGGCCCCGCTGCGCGCCAGTTCCAGGACGGTCATGCCGCCGAAGCAGTAGCCTATGGCCGCCAGCCGTGATTTATCAACAAGAGGGCTTTTACGCAGTTCGTCCAGTCCGGCCCCGGCCCTGCTGCGCAGGAGTTTTCGGTCCTTGCCGAACCGTCCGGAAAGTTTTTTAGCCTCGTCCTGAGTCGAAGCGCGCTCGCCTTTGCCGTAGATATCAGCCGCAAAGGCCACGTATCCAAGTTTTGCAAGCTGGACGGCCCTGCCGCGGATATAATCGTTCAAGCCCCACCATTCGTGTACGACCAGTATCCCGGGACGCAATTCCCTGCTCGCGTCATCATAGGCGAGAAAGCCCTCCAGGGGCTCCGCCGAAGTCCCGTAATTGACGGTCTGGGTTTTTATTTCCGCGCCGGCGTGAACGCCGGAGATCATTACCAGGGCCAAAACCATCAGGATTGTTCTCATCATATCGATCCCCTTTCTCGCCACTGTCACGTTGCCAGGATCCATAAAAAACTGGATAGTGAGCTGCCCTCTCCCTGCCCTGTCCTGGTAAAAAATTTAACGGATCTGCTTGAAGCCGGGGC
>CAZKYN010000038.1:0-17663 GCA_964556675.1 uncultured Syntrophaceae bacterium | reverse complement strand
AGAAATATCTGCTCCTCTTTTTTTCCATAGCTCAGGGGGCCCATTTGCTCGCTCATGCCCCATTCGCAGACCATTTTCCTTGCCAGGTCCGTAGCGCGCTCAATGTCGTTGCCCGAACCGGTCGTATAATCCTTGAGCACTATCTCTTCAGCGGCGCGCCCCCCGAGGAGGATCGCGATATTGTTCAGCAGATATTCCCTCGGATACGTGTGCATTTCGTTTTGGGGGAGCTGCTGTGTCAGGCCGAGGGCGCGTCCCCGGGGAATAATAGTGATCTTGTGAATCGGGTCGGTCCCCGGGATGAGCTTCGCGACGAGCGCATGGCCGGATTCGTGAAAAGCCGTTATCTTCTTTTCCTGGTCGCTGATGACCATGCTCTTGCGTTCGCTGCCCATCAGGACCTTATCCTTGGCAAACTCGAAATCGAGCATGCCGACGGTGTCGCGGTTCTCCCTGGCCGCGGACAGGGCCGCCTCATTGACCAGGTTCTCGATATCCGCGCCGGAGAACCCGGGGGTTCCCCTTGCCAGGACGGAGAAGTTCACATCGTTTGACAGCGGGGTCTTCTTGGCATGAACCTCAAAAATCTTTTCCCTGCCTTTGACGTCCGGCAGAGGCACAACAACCTGCCTGTCGAACCGTCCGGGACGCAGCAGCGCCGGGTCAAGGACGTCCGGCCTGTTGGTCGCCGAAACAAGTATGACCCCTTCATTGGATTCAAACCCGTCCATCTCCACGAGGAGCTGATTCAATGTCTGCTCGCGCTCGTCATGGCCGCCGCCGAGGCCCGCGCCCCGGTGCCGCCCTACCGCATCGATCTCATCGATGAAGATTATGCAGGGGGCATTGCGCTTGCCCTGGTTGAACAGGTCTCTCACACGGGAGGCTCCGACGCCCACAAACATCTCAACGAAATCAGATCCGCTGATGCTGAAGAAAGCCACATTGGCCTCCCCCGCAATGGCGCGAGCAAGCAGGGTCTTGCCTGTGCCGGGCGCGCCTACGAGAAGGACGCCCTTGGGGATCCTTCCGCCCAGGCGGGTGAACTTCTTCGGGTCCTTCAGGAATTCCACTATCTCCTTCAGCTCGGCCTTGGCCTCCTCGATCCCGGCTACATCTTCGAACGTCACTTTCTTGGTCTTGTCACTCATCAGCCGGGCGCGGCTCTTGCCGAACGACATGGCTTTCCCTCCGCCCGCCTGCATTTGCCGCATGAAGAATATCCAGACCCCTATCAGCAACAGCGTCGGGAACCAGGACACCAGGACGCTCATATACCACGGGTTTTCCTCGGACGGCTTCGCCGCGATTTTCACGCCTTTCTGCTGGAGCTTGGGGACCAGTCCGGATTCCTTCGGGGCATATGTCTTGAATGTCTTGCCGTTGACCATGGTGCCGAAGACGTTTTCACCCTGCAGCGTCACCTCTGAAACCTGGCCCTTATCGACCTGCTCGACGAAATCGCTGTAAATTATCTCTTCCCTGCCCGTGCGCGGCTGGTTAAAAAGGTGGTACAGAAGGATGAAGATCAGGCATATCACCAGCCACAGGGCAATGTTTTTCTGTAAAGCGCTCAAATTTTTCTCCTGTCTTTTTCCGCCCTTCTTCAAAGGCAGAAAATATCCGCTGACTTATATCTCAAACAGCAAATTATATCAAATTTTTTCTACACTTAGTACGTCCGAAGCCATCCCGGAAACCCTCATTCTCTCGCTCCTGACCACGCCGGGGACCCAGAGGACAGACTCTGCATCGGCGAGGACCGGGGTCGACCTCCGGCGGGCCCGGGGCACTTTCCGGTCCGTGAACACATCCTGCAGTTTCTTTTGTCCGGATTTCATACCGAAGGGCCGGATGCGGTCGCCCGGCCGCACGTTTCTGAAGACCAGGGGCGGGACTACCATGCGGTAATCCATGCAGGCCCTCCATTCGCCTGGTGTGCGGTCCGGCAATTTATCAATAATTGTGAACATGAATTCCATGCCGGCCTCTTTGACCCTCAGGATTCCCGGGACATTTACCTTATAGCTGTAATCCGGGGTCCTTCTTTCGGCTGCTTCCATGCGTTCGATTCTTAAGCATTCATATTCGCGCCGCGCTGTAATCCTGTACGGAAGTGATATGGAAGCCCCCGGGTCGCCGCCGTTAACGATATCCAGGACAGCGGCGATATGTTCGTGCGAGATGCCGCCCTGCACCGGGGAAAGCTCTTCCAGGGCCATCTTGATGATACGGCTCTGAACGGCCGGATGGTACAGCCGGAACTCTTCTAATTTAATTCCCGGCCGCAGGAGTCCAAGCGCTTCGCGGGCCGCTTTTTCCAGGAAACTGTTTTCCATGCGGGCAATTCCGGCGAGCCTCCCCAGGGCTGCCGTCACTGCGGGGTTGTATTTATCCCTGATTTCAGGGATCAGGCTGTTGCGGATACTGTTGCGCCGGAATGAATTGTCGAGGTTGGAGCTGTCAGTGCGGAAAGGGATGTTCCTCTCCTTCAGGAACTCTTCGATTTCCGCCCTGGTTATTTCGAGAAGGGGACGGATATAACAATCCCTGACGGGATCGATCCCCTTGAGACCGTCAATACCGGTCCCCCTGATCACGTTCATGAGAACCGTCTCGGCCTGGTCATCGAGATTATGCCCCAGGGCGATTTTCCCGAAACCGCTCTCCCGCATGATGGAAAGCAGAAATTCATAACGGCTTGTACGGCAGATCTCCTCGATCGAGCCTTTCCGAATTCCGGCGATCTCCCGGACCGGGGCTGATCCCGTCCTCAGCTGCACGCCCAGATTTCCGCACAGGTCCTCGACAAATTGCTGATCTCCGTCCGATTCGGCCCCTCTCAATTGATGATTAAAATGGGCGGCCAACAGTTCCATTCCGTAATTGTGGGAGAGGTCGACGAGGATATGGAGCAGAAAAACCGAATCCGCGCCGCCCGAAACGGCCGCTATTACCCGATCCCCTGACTGCAGCATGGAAAACCTCTGGACGGTCTTCCTGATTTTTTTTAGAACGCTTTCCACCGTTTTACCTGCCCGACATTTCCCTGTGGAATCTCCATGCCTGCAGCATGAAAGCCTCCAGCTTGGCGGTGATTATCTGTGGGAAAGGATTGCCGTCGCTTTCTATGCACAGGAACGGCAATTCCTCGTACTTATCCAGGATGGGCTTCATGCTCCGTTTTACCGTCCCCGAAGCTATTTTGCCTTCCCGGTTCATTTCCCGGGACAGGACCGCTTCCGATATCCTGTTGGGCATACAGCCGAACGGCCCGATCGAAACGACGCCGCAGAAGGGGTCGAGCACTTCCGTGATCCCGGCCCCCACGGTGAGGATGGCCTCTCCTTTCAACTCGGGGCTGATAATGTGGCCGACATGGTCCAGCAGGTCATTTATTCTATCCGATTTTGCATGCACAAGTCCCGACTTTTTCCACAAATCCTTTATTTTCTTTTCATATTTCCGCAGGAAATAAGAACGGTAAAACAGACCGATCCTTTTTTTCAGGTCGGGATACCCGTCCTTCAATGTCTGTTCGTAGCACCAGTCCGTATAATAGACCCATTCGGAGACCCCGGAGACCTTGGCTGCGATGCCCTCGCGCGCAAGCTCCTCGACAATATACCTCCGCGACAGGCCGTCATTGCGGACGTAGATCTCCCCGGTGAGCAGGACTACCGGCGTTTGAGCAAGGGTCCTTTTCAGTTCGATGCGCTTCAGATCATCGACTACGCCCTCCAGGACCGGCATGAGGAGGCCAAATTCGTTCTCCATGGTGTCCAGGACCTTGTCCCACTGACGGCGAAACTCCAGCATGGCGCCCTCGCGGTCCGCTGCGCTCGCCATGAGGAAGGACCGAACGTCCTGCATAGTATCGGAAAGGACAATCCCGGTCCACAATTTAAGGATAGCGTCCCTGCCCTTGAAGCCGGTATAGCTGTTATCAGAGCTGATGGACATCAGAGTCGTGTCCTCAATGCCGTACTTTTCGATGAGGCCCCTGATGAATACCGAGTACTGGCCGAAGCGGCACGGACCGCCCGCCGTCGTCATGAAATAGACCAGCAGTTCGTCCGGGTCGGACCTCTCCTGCAGGTACTTGAGAAGGCTCCCGGTGGTGAGCAGAAGCGGCAGGCATTCCTTGCAGCTTGTGTTTCCCCTTCCCAGTTTCAAGACTTCCTCGTCCGGCGCAGGCAGGGCTGTCGCCCTTACGCCCATGCCGCGGAAGATTGCCGCGGCAGCTTGATTGAGCAAGTCGCCCATAGAGGGAAAAACGACGTGCACCCGCGGGTCGTTCAGGGAGTAAGGCCTACCCCGGGAATCGACGACGACATCCCGGGCGGGGTCGTAATGAGTTTTCAGGGGGGGGACACCCGCCCTTTTTGGAAGGGCGCCTGCCTCCTGCAGCCTCAGGTAATTGCGGATTATATCGATGAAAGCCTCGATCCTGGTCTCCAGTCCCGCATCGGCAACATGGCTGTCCAATTCCAGTACCAGCATCGGCTTTCCGGCCATGCGGTCCCTGGCGAACCCTATTATGAACGAATCCGGGCCGCAGGAAAAATTGCTGATGAAGCATGCGAAGAGACGGGGGTGCCTGCCGATAAACTCGGCCCCCCGGAGCATCGTCTTGCCCGCTGACCAGTACATGTCTTTGACGGCGCTCAAATCACCTGCGGGCAGAAAATCCACAGGGATCACGGGAACCCCGCGAGTGGCAAATTTCTGGGGGATTCCCATGTGGGCCTCGGAGACGAACGCGTTGTAAGGACGTCCAAGTATGACGACGCCGAAACCGGCGCCGTCCTTTTCAATGCATTCCAGGTAATCATGGCCGAGTTCCAGGCTTTCCGAAAAGAACCCCTCCTGCGCCGATACGGCAGCCTCGTATGCGCTCCGCGCCCTCTCCCGCGTGAACCCAAGCCTCCTGGCAATATATATGAAATCCTCTTCCGGTTCGTGCAGCCCCCGTGAAAAGTCGATTGCCGGAGAGAAGATTTTGCGGTCTTTCCTGAGTTGAGAAAACCGTGCATTATCTTTGAAAGCCGCTTGCAGATAGAAAGGCTCCGCCTGGGAGACCGGGCAGGCGCTTGTCGCTTCCCGGCAGCCCCTGACGGCAACCCCCTTCACCTGGGGCAGGAAAAGCGCGTCCGGACCTTTCTCCAGCAGGTCATGGAAAAACCCGTGAGATAGCTCCGCCGGGTAGCAGAACGCGGCGCCTCTGCGGTCCATGCCTTCCCGGGCCGCGGCGGACGGCAGCACGACATTGCAGCCGAGCGCGGAGAAGAAATTTTTGTAAAAGGGGAAATAGCTGTTCACAAAAAACGATTTGTTAATTCCGACCGTCGGGCGCAGGGCTTCAGATGCTGAGCTGTCCTGAAAGACCATCTGCTCGTGACGGGCCACATAATTCAGTTTCCCTGAGTCGATCTCGCGCCGGGCCCTGATGTTGTACCATTTGTTGCAGGCGCCCCCGAAGGGGTAAATCTGCCCCTCAATCACTATACGGGCTATCTCGCATTTACGGTCGCACCTTTCCTTCCCTCCGTTGCAGGTGAACGGCTCCTTGTACGCCAGTTCCCTGTCCCTCAAGCCGCGCAGGGAATAGTCCCTCTCGTGCATCATCCCGGTCAGAAGCCGTCTCTTGGCTTCCAGGGCCACTCCGAAGGCGCCCGTCAGCCCCGGATCGGGCGGCACGATGATGCGCTTCCCGGTGAGCGAGGCCATGGCCATGGGTACGGCGCGGTTGTAGCACACGCCCCCCTGCATGAATATCGTGTTCCCGACGGGCCTGTTGCCTTTTACCCTGTTGAGGTAATTCATGCAGACGGAGTATACCAGTCCGGACACCACGTCCTCTTTTTCAATCCCTTCGTGGAACGCATTTTTTATATCGCTGCCGATGAATGCCGCGCACTGGTCGTTGAAGTTGGGCGGGCGCATGCCCCGGACCGCGATTTCGCCGATCTCCTGCATCTCGATCCCGAGGCTTTCACGGGCCGCTTCTTCCAGGAACGATCCCGTCCCGGCGCTGCAGGCGTCGTTCATCGCATAATCCGACGGCACTCCATCCGTCAGGAAGGTATATTTTGCATCCTGACCTCCGATTTCGAAGATCGTGTCGACATGGGGATTGAAAAAGGCGGCGCCCGCGGCGTGGGCGATTATCTCATTGATTACCCCCTCTGTCATGGCGTGCAGACCCGCTATCTGCCTGCCGGATCCGGTCACCCCGACAGCGGAGATACTGACATCCTCCTCGCCTGTCTGCCGGAGTATCTCGGCATAACACTGCCTCGAGGCGTTGACGGGGTCTCCGTTGGTTCGGAGGTACACGGAGGCAAGCACGGCGTCGTCGGACATCCTTGCCAGGACGGCCTTGGTCGTGGTGGACTCGACGTCCAGTCCGAGGATGCACCTGTCTCCGGGTGAGAAGCGGCAACGCTCAGCCGATTTGAAGTCCACCTGACTATCGAAACCGGAAAGCGGCGGCAGATAAAAGAAAGACTCCGTTTCTTTCCTGAATATATCCGTAACCCGCACCGGCTTCGTTTCATTGCTGCAGGCCCAGACCGCGCACCCGAGCGCCTCGAAATAAGCCGCCTCGCCGGGAACGATCAGGTTCTCGATCTCCTCGCGCAGGCAGTCGACCATCACCTTGTTGCGGGCGGCGCCGCCGATGAGCATCATATCGCGGCGGGGCAGGTGCTTTATTATCTCCATCACCTTTCCGGCCATCATGCGGCAGAGTCCCGCGACCACCCTTTGCCGGGGGACTCCCTTGTTGGTGGCGTGGGTGCAGTCGCTTTTGCAGAACACGCTGCAGCGGCCCGACACCTTGAACGGGACCTCGTGTTGAGCGTGGAGCATAGCTTCTTCCAGGGAAAGCTTGAGCCTGCGGATCTGCTGCAGGAAGAATTCCCCGGTCCCGGATGCGCACTTGTTCCCCGTCTGCACGGAAGATATCCGGCGGTCCTTCCCGAGGACATAAACAAGGAAATTCTCACCACCCGCGCTGATGACCGCATTAAGGGGCAGGTCCGGGTAGAGGTGGGCGAGAGCGATTTCGACCGCCTCCGGCTCCGATATGGAAGTCAGGTTGGTAAGGTTGCGGAACTTCCTTCCGGTGACGGCGATGGAAGCGTAGCCCTTAAAGCGGCCGTCAAGGTCCGGCGAGCCGAGTATTTTGCCAAGGGCTTCCCGCGGGTTCCCGTCGTGGGCCCGGGTGATTGTCTCCAGGACACGGTACATGCCCCCCTCGTAACAAACCCCTGCTCCTGATATAGTAGATGCCCCTATGCATAAACCGAGCGCCTTCAATTATAAACCTCCGGCAGACCTTTGCCTCAAACTATCAATTTTTTTATTTCTATCAGATTTTCGCAGACGAGGTCGGGATTCAGACTCAACAGATCTTCCCTTCTCCCCAGACCATTAAGACAGGCACACACAAGCGCTCCGGCCTGCTTTGCCATTTTGATATCGTTGACCCCGTCGCCGATCACGACCGTGCGACCGCCGTCCGAATGATAACGCTCCATGGCGTCCCGAAGGACGCGCGGGTCGGGCTTGGCGTATGGGTAATTGTCCCTGCCGATGATCTCTTCGAAATAAGGCGTGATCCCCAGGGCGTCGGCAATCGCCTTGGTAAACCGGTAGCGCTTATTGGTGATGATGAGCTTGCGCTTACAGCGGAAATGGTCCAGAACATCCTTAACGTCCGGATAGAGGCGCGTATGCTCCAGCATCTGGTGCGCGTAATGTTCCGAGAATATCCGCATGGCATCATCAAACCTGTCCATGTGGCCGGGTCCGAGTGATCGTTCGATGAGTTTATCGACCCCGTCCCCTACGAAGCTGATTACCTCCCCGGGGGTTCGGGCAGGCAAATTCAACTGCCCCAGGGTATAATTAATGGATATGACGAGGTCCTCCCCCGAATTCACAAGAGTCCCGTCGAAATCGAATATCAGCAAATCAGCCCTTATCATGTCCGTCCCATTTGGTATCGATTAATAAAAATAGCACAACTGGAACAAAGAATAAAGGCGAAGGCCGGCCATAAAATTTGCACGGAAAAAGACGTTTTATTTTCGTTTGACTGCATCCATAACGCGTGGTAAAAGCCACCTGACCGCTTGGATCCGGTTACGGACTGAGACGGAGATTGCTGAAACAAGCCCCTGTCGCTTATTGCGGCCCTCCGGATATCAGTCTGGAGGGCTTTTTGTTTTTCCGGCCGGAACGATGCAGGGTTGGGAAGGACGGGGACTGAAATGAAACGGGAAAAGATCGCAATCCTGGGGCTCGGAAAGCTCGGCACGGCCGCGGGTTTCCTCCTGAAGCAGGCGGGGTACACAATCCAGTCCGTCGCGAGCCGCTCCGAATCATCTCTTCGGCGAGGACTGCCCTATACGGGGGGGATCGCCTGCGGAACGTTTGCGGAAGCCGCCGCCCAGGCCGACACAATCTTTATCACTACGAGCGACGACAATATCCTGCCCGTTTGCCGGGAAATCGCCGCCGGCGGGGCAGCGGGCCCGGGCAAGAAGGTCATCCACATGAGCGGCGCAGCGGGCCTGGACGTCCTGTCTCCTGCCCGCGAATGCGGGTCCGACGCCGCCGCCATCCACCCCATCCAGTCATTCGCCGATATCGAAGGCGCGATCCGCAACATGCGCGGGAGCACTTTCGGGATAACATGCTCCGAGCATCTCCGGCCATGGTGCGGCGCCATTGCCGTCGACCTCGGCGGCAGACCCGTTTACATACCGGAGGAAGTCAAATCGCTCTACCACGCGGCCGCCTGCATAGCCTCGAATTATCTCGTCTGCCTCATGAACACGGCCCAGGAACTCTACGAGGAAATCGGCCTTAACCCGTCTGAATCCTTCAACGCCTTCTGGCCGCTGGTCAGGGGAACGATCCGCAATATCGAAGACAAGGGGACGGTCCAATCACTCACCGGACCTATCGCCAGGGGCGACATCAGGACCATCAAAAGCCATCTGGATTCCTTCCGGGCCAAATCCCCCCGGCTGCTGGAATTCTACAGGACGATGGCCGGGCTTACAATTGAGGTGGGGATCAAAAAAGGGACGCTGGATCCGGCCGCGGCCGGCAAAATGAAAAAATTACTCGAAGGAGGAACCCATGAGCACTGAGGGGAAAATGAACAAGATCACGACCGCCGCCCTCAAGGAAATGAAGAAAAAGGGCGAGAAGATCAGCATGCTGACCGCTTACGACTTTCCAACCGCGGCAATAATGGACAACGCCGGGATAGACATGATCCTGATCGGCGATTCCGTCGGGATGGTCGTCCTGGGCTACGACAGTACTCTTCCCGTTACCATGGACGAAATGATCCATCACACGAAGATAGTGTCGCGTGCCGTGAAAAGGGCCATGGTGATCGGGGATATGCCTTTCATGTCATACCAGGCCTCAATCGAAGAGGGCCTGCGCAACGCCGGAAGGTTCATGAAAGAAGCCGGCGCGCATGCGGTAAAGCTCGAAGGCGGCCGGGAAGTTGCAGAACTGACGAGGCGGATCGTCAACGCCGGCATACCCGTCATGGGCCACATCGGCCTGACGCCGCAGTCCGTGCACCAGCTGGGCGGCTATAAAGTGCAGGGGAAAGGCGATGCCGCGGCCAACAGGCTGATCGAAGACGCGAGGATCCTCGAAGAGGCAGGGGCGTTCTCAATCGTGCTGGAATGCATCCCCGCGGCGCTCGGCAAGGAAATCACCGAATCCCTGGAGATGATCACGATCGGGATCGGCGGCGGCGTCCACTGCGACGGCCAGGTTTTAGTCGTAAATGATATGCTCGGCACGTTCGAGCGCTTCACCCCGAAGTTCGTCAAGAAGTACGCGACGCTGAGCAAGCAGATGGACGAGGCATTCCGGAAGTACATCGAGGAAGTCAAGGCCGGTGTATTCCCGGGCAAGGAGCATTCCTTCTAGTGTCCCAAAAAACAGCAGGGGCGTATTCAGTACGCCCCTGCAAATCAACATCAATATCCGGCCGTCGCCGTTTTTTACTCTCTCTTTTCCGGAACCGTGGTCATCTCTTCCAGTCTGCCCGCTTTAAAATCGTCAAGCGCGTCAGTTACCTTTCCGGACGCGCCGGTATAGATCTTCACTCCGGAATCCAGCAGGATCTTTGCCGCCTTTCTCCCGATATGTCCTGTAATTACAACTTGTATATTCTCTCCGGCTACTAAGTTCCCGGTAGCCGTGCCCCTCGACACTCAGGGCGAATGGGAGCTCGTATTGTCGACGGCCTTGATCTGTTGCGAATCGGAATCGATGAATACGTAATACCTGCACCTGCCGAACCGCGGGTCAATTAAATCGGCCGGCTCCGGCCCCGTAGATGAAACTGCAATTTTCATAATCTTCTCCCGATTGAACTTTTTTCCGGTATTATTTTAGAGTTCGCCCTGAGTGCGTAATCCCTCAAGGCCTTTTTCAAGGCCGACAAAGCCTGGCGGATGCAATGCCCGTGGTCCGGGGGGAAGCCGACGATATTTTCCAGGACCATGCTGCCGCTAATTGCCATACAGTCCCCCAGTGCCCTGCCCTGCGCGAGTTCCGATACGGCAGAGCCCGCCTGGATTGTGTGCCGGCACCCGTCAGTGAAGAACAGGGCTTCCGCGACCCGGCCATTGCGGATGCGCAAAAAAATTTCCATGGTCTCGCCGCAATGGTTCAGCGCCTTCCCATGCCCGTCAGGGTTGTTAAGCGCCCCGAAATTTTTCAGGCGGATGAAACCGGCCTGGCTTTCGACCATCTTCAAAACTCCTGTTTCTTGGTTACTTCCGCCTTGATGCGGTTAACCGCATCTATCAGCACGGGAAAGACATTCTCGCGAATATCACCCGCCACGACCACATTCATTATCTCCTCGCCGACTTCCAACCTGCCGTCACGGACTTCCGCAAGGACATCAATAATGCCCGGCCGGATCTTCATATCCGCTATAACCCGGGCGAGGGCCTCACGGTCGGCGCGGACCTCCACTTCCATGACAGGGCTGCCGTCCCGGGAACTCCCCCTGACAATGCCCGTGTGGGTCAGGATCATGCCGGCCCTGTTAAAATCGGGGCGCCTTTTAACCTTTTCAATCAATGCTGAAAGATTCAATGCCTCAACCTCGTTTAATTTTTTCCTTTATATCATGAGCGGGATCAACCAGCCAAGCCGGTATTTAAAAGACGTTTTCCCAAGCATGGAACATAACACGCCTGAGAAGAAGGCTTAAGATTTACAAAACTCCCCGTCTCCTCCGGATATTTAAGGCAGGCCACCCGGAAGTACTCCTTTTTTTAGGCGCGATAATTTCCTCCGGATTATGGTATGTACCTTCACGGAGCTGAATATGCGGAGAAAAAATTCCAAACCGTTGCTCGTGGGCGATATCCTCCAGGACACATTGAAGCGGCGCAATATCCCCATCGACTGCCGCGACCAGGAAATCGTGACCGGGTGGGAGAAAACCGTCGGCCCCGTCATATTCCAGCAGACCCGTCCGGAAAAAATCCGCAACAGAACACTTTATCTAAAAGTTTCGAGCCCCATCTGGATGCAGCAGCTGCAGTTCATGAAGGCCGACTTGATAGAGAAGGTCAACGCGGCCCTCGGGAAAGAGGCCGTCCACAATATCTTCTTCAATGTGGGCGTGATCGAGCCCCAACCGGCCAAACAGCGCAAGGAAGTTTTCAGGCTGAATGAAAAAGAATTTCCCCTGAAACCCCGGGACAAAAGGATAATGCAGGAATCTCTGGCGGCGATCAAAGACCCGGAACTGGGAAAAGCAATCGAGCGCGCTATGCGCAAGGGTATTATTCGGCGGAAGATGATTGACGAAGGCAAATCTCGCTGAAGATTTTCTCCATCTCCGGGGTGTACTCCCTCCGTCCTTCTATTTTGACCTCCGGCCCTCCCTCCCCCGTGCTCTTATAGACAAAAAGCGGCGGCATCACTTCCAGTTCCTCGCCGCCTCCTTTCACCGCCTCCATCAGGACAAATTCCGCCTCGGTCCCGCGCGTGGAATGGACCATTCTCATCCTTTTCGGCTCGATCCCTGATTCGCGGAGCCTGTATATAAGCTCTACCGCCCGCGTGGCCGGATAGACTGTGAATACCGCCCCCCATTTCGCAACGAGGTATTCTGAAGCCCTGATAAAATCGCCCAGCGTGCCGCTAAGCTCATGTCTGGCAAGGGCCTTTTCGGAATTGGCGCTGATGCGGCCCGAGCCTTTCCGGCGGTAAGGCGGATTGAACACGACGGCATCGAATCCGCCGGGGGGGAGGACTTTTTTTATGTGCCTCATATCGCACGGGATTATTTCGATGAGGCCGTCGAGCCGGTTCATCCGGAAGCTCCGGGCCGCCATGTCGGCGAGCTGTTCCTGAAGCTCCACGCCGGCAGCGCGGCAGCCTGTCCTGTAACACAGGATGAGGGAGATTACTCCGCTCCCCAGGCCGAGCTCGACGAATCTGGTCCCCGGCGCGATCCGGGCGAATTGGGCAAGAAGTATTGAATCGAGAGAAAAACGGTAACCTTTTTTCTTCTGCAGAATTTTCAGACTGCCGCCGAGCAGGTCGTCGAGGGTTTCTTCGGGTTTGATTTCCATAACAATGTCATTTGATCAAGGGAGCAAGTCGATCGATGATTTGTTTATTTTCTAAAAGATAGATCCTTCGCTTCGTTCAGGATGACATAACAAAAGAGAAATTGTCATCCTGAGGGAGCGCAGTGACCGAAGAATCTGTTGTTTCTCTCTATAAAGCCTTCGCATCGTTCAGGATGACAAAAAAAAGCCGTTTTGAACTGCTCTCCTTCGATTTTCGGTTTTATTTTATAAGGTGGACGAAAATGCCGTCTCTGAGCTTCGGCTCGAACCAGGTGGATTTCGGCGGCATGATCTTGCCCTCGTCGGCCACCTCCATGACCTGGGATATGGTAGTGGGGAACAGGACGAAGGCAACCGCAAATTCGCCCGAGTCGACCAGCTTTTCCAGTTCCCCGGTCCCGCGCGAGCCGCCGACAAATTTGATCCGTCGGTCTGTCCGGGGGTCCGTTATCCCGAGGATCGGATTCAGGACGCATTCCTGCAGGAGCGCCGTATCGAGCGAGCCGAGCGCATCGCGCCCTGAGAGCAGGCCGGGCGGGATTTCCAGGACATACCATTTGCCCTGCAGGTACATCCCAATTTCATGGTTCCGCCGGGGCGACATGCCATGCGGCGATTCGGCCGTCTTTAACCTGCTTCCGATATCCTGGAGGAAGCTTCGCACATCCCGGCCGTTGAGGTCTTTTACCACCCTGTTATACGAGATTATATTGAGCGAGTTGTCGGGAAACAGCACCGAGAAAACGAAATCCGACTGCCCTTTGCCGGAACCGCATGCCGCGCGACGGCGCGCCACGTTGAGAGCCGACGCCGCCCGGTGATGCCCGTCCGCTATGTAGATATCTTTTACCTTTTCGAATTCCTTCTCGATGAAGTCGATCTCCGCCGTCCCGCCGATTTGCCAGACGGTATGGGCAACGCCGTCGTCTGTTTGAAAATCATAGACGGGCGCCCTTTTCCTGACTTCAGCAGTAAGCTTGTCGACGGCTTCCCGGTGGCGGTAAGTCATGAAGATCGGCCCTGTCTGCGCCTCCACGGTCTCAATGTGCCGGGTGCGGTCGATGAGCTTCTCCTCGAGAGTCGACTCATGCGCCTTCACCAGGCCGGATTCGAAATCGCTCACGTGCACTCCTGCCACAAGACCGCACTGTTCGTGCCCGCCCAGTTTCTGGCAATAAATATAAAATCCGGGTTTGCCGTCCCTGACGAGTATGCCCTTTTCGAGGAAATCGCAGAGGCGTTCCCGGGCAAGTTCGTACACCCGGGGGCTGTACTGGTCGGTATCGGGAGAAAGGTCAACCTGCGATTTGGTGACTCGCAGAAAACTCAAAGGATTGCCGGCAACCAGTCTGCCCGCCTCCTCGGTATTGACTATATCATAGGGAAATGACGCCACTTTGCTAACAAGGTCCTGCGGCGGCCGTGCGAATCTCAATGCGGAAATCTTTGCCATATTCAACAACCTTTCAGATTTGAAAGATGGTTTTTTAGCATAGGGAAGACGGCAATTTCAACAGCTTTGGCGCACATGCCTGAAAGGTTGAAATTCGACCCTGCAAATAGTAAAAAGGCTTCTTTCAATACAATCAGGATAGGAAAGAAAAATGGCATATACCAGAGTTTTTATTCACGGTCTGGAGAGCAGCGGCGGCGGCACCAAGGGGTCTTTCTTTTCCCGCAGGTACAAGGGGATGCTCACGGAGGATTTTAAAGGCTCGCTTGAAGAAAGAATGTTCAAGCTGGAGAAACTGCTGGCGGAAAAAAAAGACCTGATTCTGGTCGGCTCCAGTTATGGAGGCCTTATGGCTGCCATGTATGCATGCGATCACCACGATAAAGTCAAAAAACTCATCCTGCTCGCACCCGCTCTTGACCTGCCTGATTTCGACAGATGCCTGGCTCAATCAGTCGAGATACCGACAGAGCTTTTTCACGGTCGCGGCGATGACGTGGTTGACCCTGCCCCCGTGAGAGAAAAAGCGCTGAAAGTGTTCCAGAATCTGAAATACCATCAAGTCGAAGACGATCACCCGCTGACGGCTACTTTCCATTTAATGGACTGGGACCGGCTGCTGGAAATACAATAAAAATATCGCCGGCTTGACAATGTTCAATTCGTATGGAAGAATGCCGCCCTATGAAAAATGAAGCTTTCGCCAAGAAAATAGTTATCAGATACCCGGCAGAGATCGTGGACCAGCCGATCGTCTACAGGCTGGTCAAGGATTACGACCTGGCCTTCAATATCCTGAAAGCCAGGGTTTTCCCGCGCCGGGAGGGACTGCTGGTCCTGGAGCTCCAGGGGACGAAAGAAAACTTCGACAAGGGAGTTAATTACCTGAAGAGCCAGGGATTGAAAGTTGAGCCGCTCTCAAAGAGCGTCACCCAGAACCTGGAAAAATGCGTGCACTGCGGAGCGTGTCTGGCATTCTGCCCGGTTACGGCCCTGAATATAGAAAAAGATACAATGAAGGTCGTCTTCGATGCCGAAAAGTGCACCGGCTGCGAAATCTGCGTTACCGCATGCCCGCCGCGGGCAATGGAAATAGACCTCCTCTGATTCAAATGCCCGCCCGCATGGGAAGGACATTTTCCTGCGCGCTCCGCGCGAAGCATTTTGCCGGCGAACGCAGAGCCCGTGAGCAGATCAATTGTCGTTTTCCGGCGGATGCTGTTTCTTCTTAACAGGCCTGTTTTCCCGATCTAGGGCGTCGATGGCTTTTTTGCTCTCCGAATCACGCCGCTGCTTTTTGTCGAAGAGCTTTCCCGTGTCTCCTGTGATTTTATCGGCTTCATCCCTGATCAGGGACTTGCCCTTGTCCATGACCCTTTCGGTCTGCTGCTTGGTCTTGTCCAGGGCGGATTTGACTTTCTCGTCGAGTTTTCCGGAAGATGTGAGGAAATAGTAGCCCATCAGGGTCATGAAGATCACCAGGATGGTTATAAGCGCCATTTTGAAAAATTTCTTCAACAGGAAGAGAAAGAGCAGGATCAACAGAATGGCGATGACAAGCTGCACGACGGGGTAACGCGCCAGGTAATCATAAAAACCTTCCATTGCCCATTCTCCTTTGTTTTTGTTTTATATTGAAAACTGCAATATCACAGAGCCATGCGAAAATCCATATCCCTTTAAAACCTTGACTTGGACGGCCGCAATGTTTAGATATTCCTTTTTTCAAAGGCAAACAGATGAGAATCGCTATAACTACGCTCGGCTGCAAAGTGAACCAGTTCGAGTCGGCTGCCCTCTCGGATATGTTTGAGTCCATGGGGCACGTGCTCGTGAAGTTCAGCGATCAGGCCGACATTTACATAGTGAATACCTGCACCGTCACCGGCAAGACGGATTTCCAGTCCCGCCAGTTGGTCCGCAGGGCCAACAGGGCCAATCCGTCCGCGGCCATCATTGTCACGGGCTGCTATGCCCAGGCTTCACCAGAGCATTTTTTGAAGATGGATGGAGTGAGGCTTGTCACCGGCAATGCGGAAAAAGAACTATTGCCCGAACTGATCGCCCGCATGGAAACGAATGCCTGCAAACAGGTCGTGGCCGGGGACATGAAGCAGGCGGCTTCCATTTCCCGAATGGCGCCCTCTTCCTTCAGGGGGCGGACACGGGCGTTCATCCGCGTCCAGGACGGTTGCGACTCCTCGTGTTCGTATTGTGTTGTCCCGGCAGTGAGAGGCAAATCGCGGAGCCTGCCCCTGGAAGAGGTCGGCATCCAGTTGGAAAGACTCGCGGCGGCCGGACACCTTGAAGCCGTGATATCGGGGGTGCACCTCGGGATGTACGGGAAAGACCTCGCTCCATCGGTGTCATTAACGGACCTGCTGCAATTTCTGGAGAACGGCTCGCCTATCCGCCGCATCAGGCTGAGTTCCATTGAACCGCAGGAGATCTCTGCCGATGTGATTTCCCTCATTGCGCATTCGAGCGCGCTCTGCCCTCACCTGCACATCCCCCTGCAGAGCGGGGACGATAAAATACTGGACGCAATGAACAGGACATATGATTCGGGCTTTTACCTGGAACTGGCACGGACGCTCTGTGCGGCCGTTCCCGGCCTGGCGCTCGGAACCGACGTTATCGCTGGTTTCCCAGGCGAAACGGAAAGCAATTTCACCAACACAGTGGAGTTAATTGAGTCGGTCCCCTTTGCCTACCTCCATGTCTTCCCCTACTCCGACCGCCCCGGCACGGCCGCCTCCGCCATGAAAGGGAAGGTCCCGGCGGATATTGTAAACAGGCGGGCCGCCGTCCTCCGGGAAACAGGGGCGCGTAAAAGGCGGGCCTTTGCTGAAAGTTACATTGGAAAGCCCCTCTCGGTCCTCATCGAGGGCCGGAAGGACCGTGAAACAGGGTTCTTCAAAGGTTTCTCGGAAAACTATATACCCGTCCTCGTCAGGGACGCCGTCCCGGATGATGCCAACCGCATAGTAACGGCGCTGGCGGAAAGCTCGGAATCGGGCAGAATTATCGCCCGCGTGGAAAGGTGTGGGCTGGCTAATCGGGCTGAACGGATGTGAGCACTAAATGGAAAACGAAAGAATCGATAAACTGAAATCTCTGGAGACGGCGCTGGGATATGAATTCGCCGACCTGCAACTTCTCGATGTAGCGCTCACACATCGCTCTTTCATAAACGAGAACTCGCAGCCCGGGCTCGAGGACAACGAGCGGCTGGAATTCCTGGGCGATGCCGTGATCGACCTTTGCATCAGCGATCTTCTCATGAAAAAATATCCTCAACATAATGAGGGCCGTCTCTCGAGGATGAGATCGCTGCTCGTCAACGAATACCCGCTGGCCGACATGGGCCGGAAATTTTTGCTGGGCGAGTACCTGCGGCTGGGAAAGGGCGAGGAGTCCTCGGGGGGGAGAAAGAAAAGCTCGATCCTCTCCAATGCATTTGAGGCGGTGGTCGCAGCCGTTTACCTGGATTCCGGCTTTGACGCGGTTGCCGCCGCGACGGCTCGTTACTGCCGGTTGAAATCAGTTTAAGCCCGCTGGCC
>CAZKYN010000037.1:0-17826 GCA_964556675.1 uncultured Syntrophaceae bacterium | reverse complement strand
CATATGAGCCCAATAACCACACCCATTTCATAGCTGATACCCAGTAATGTCTGGAGCATATTGCCCATAGCCTTGTACTGGGAAAGCTGATAGCCGACACAGCCGCCCAGGATCGCCAGAGCCGTTATACCTCTTATCCAGGGGCTTTTGAACCTGACATCGAGAAGATCGGACATTGTCAGGGCGCCGAATTTCTGAGTGATCCTCCGCATGGGTTTGGCGAGGCAAAAATAACTCAACACGGCGCCGCCGGTTGCGAAGACACTGATCCACATCAGGACCGGCCCGTTCTGGTACACAAGTCCCGGCAGTCCGACAAACCCGAATCCGCTCATCGTTGTCGCCGATACGGCAAAGGCGACAATCCATGGGCCAAAATTTCTATCGCCGACATAAAATGTATCAAGGTTTTTTTGCTTTTTTGAAGACCAAATGCCTATTCCGATCATAACCAAAAGATAGAGCACGGTACATATTATGACATAAATGCTGTGTGCTCCCATTTCAACATTTCCACCATGCATCTGACTTTACCTCCCAAGTATTTTATTTTTTAATCGTTCTCTTTCTCTTCGTCATGCTTGAACGTAAGGGCATACAAGATGCCCAACCCGATTGCAAAGAAAGGCCAAATGATCATGACCTCCAAAAATCCTCCGGGACTGAAATTCATCATCGCACACACTCCTCCTTTTTAGTTTTTATCTCCGCGGCTCAGGACAACCCTCCAGGGGTCGACCTCTTCCCTTAAGATCCTGAGTTCCTCATTCGAAGGCTCATCCTCGTACTTAACAGCGCTGGGGATTATCAACTCGAAGCCGGTTTCCTCGATCACCTTTTGAAGGGGTATCCCGGGGAGCAGGGATTTCAAACGCATCCTTTTGCTCTCCTCTTCGAAGTCGAATGTCCCCAGTTCAGTAAAAACCAGGTGGGGGCCGGACCCGGGGGGAAGCCCGGCCCGCTCCCGCCCGCCGGGCCCGTCCAGGTAGCCCGGCGTTGTTATAAAATCAACATTCTCAACAAACCTCTTCCGGTTGTGGTTCATGATAATAAGCGTCTTCCATGCCAGAGATCCCAGTTCGTTGGCGCCGCCGCTTCCGGGAAGCCTCACTTTCGGATTGTAATAATCATCTCCAATCAGAGTTGAGTTCAGGTTCCCGTATTTGTCGATCTGGGCGCCGCCCAGGAACGCGTAAGTAACGAGCCCTTTCTGCATCATCTCCATTGCTTCCGGCATGTTCGCGCAGGAGATGGCGCGGTACGTGGTCCTCGAATCCGCGACCGACAAGGGCAGCATCGAAGCTTTCGGCGATATGCCTCCGGCTTCGAAAATGAGAGTCAGGCGCGGTGAATGGATTTTTTGGGCAAGCGCAGCCGCGAGCATGGGGATTCCGGTCCCGGCGAAGAGCACTTTCCCGTCTTCGAGATAGCGGGATGCCACCGCCGCCATCAGTTCTATATTGTTATATTGTGCTGCATATTCATATTGGGCCTGCTGCATTGGTCATGACCTCCTCTCGAGGAGCTCTATTTTTCTAAGTTCCTCAATTTTTTCCCGGCCTCCGCACTTAACAAGAAACTCTTCGAAATCCTTTGTCCCGAATACATATTCGAAATAGTAGTTATTCAGAGATTCGCCTGATTTATCGTTGGCGGCGGCAGCGTATTTCTTCAGATGGTCAAGATCGAGGTAGTAAAGCCCCGGCATGTTGGTGGGATAAGCGCCGTACGGGACTTCCACGACTGCATCGACATAGAACTGGGGAATAACCGTCTTTGAACCGTCGTCTCGGATTTCCTCTGTATCTATTATCTTTTCAGTGGTGATGATGAGATGCTTCGCTGACCTCGCCTTATCCAGGTCCTCATTGAGCATGCCTTCAATCTGGCAGTTGCCGTACTTATCGGCACGATGGACATGAATTACTGCAACGTCGGTATAAAGCGCCGGCACGAGCACAACCTCCATGCCTGAAAAGGGGCATCTGGCTTTTTTTGCGGCACTGTGCTTGAAAGTATCGGTGCCTGCAAGGCTGCGCACGGGAAGAAACGGCACACCCATAGCTGCAGCCTTGTGTCTCCATGCCATGGTCCCGTTGGACCATTCAGTAATCTTCAGCTCTCCGCTGGAAAGCTTTTGCCTTACCTTGTTTCTGGTAAAACTCGGCACACCCAGCATCTCAAGGCCGAGAATGTATCCGATATCCAATTCCAGGATTCGGTCGTTATCCAGAAAAAGATCGATATCGAATGTCCTCGTTCCCGCCGCCATTCGGAAGCGAATGCCCTGCCGCAGTATTTCATGTACAGCAGCCATCGGAAGTCGAACTATGCTGCAGCCCCCGATGGAAATGTAATCGCCGTTTTTTATAAAACGGCTGATTGCGGTTTTCAGGTCCATCCTTTTGTCGTCGTTTGCGGTTTCAGATTTCAGAAGCATATGCCTGCGGAAATCATCCGGAGTGATATTGGCGAATATCTGCCCCGATCCTTTTTCAATTTCTTCCATAAAGTACCTCCAGGACATTTACCCTCTAGATTCGGCCTTTACTTTTCCAATGAAAAAGAATTAAATTATGCCGTTACCGAGCTGAGAGTTGCCGCATACTGCGTCGGCCTCAATCGAGCATCTGATGCAACTCTCAGCGTTTTTCTCACCACCTTTCTCCGGTTTTCCTTAGGGGTTGCTTCTTTGTTTGGCAAGAAGGATGCCAACAAAAATCTCAGCAAAATACGCCATTCCAGGAACTATATGCATTTGCGCACATGCGTTTATGCATAAGTTATGCATTTTTGCATAATTTGTTGCTTAAAAATGAGTGGGAAGAGGATTTGTGATGCTTGCTTCTTACAGCCTGAACCAAATTATGGAAGCAGTTATTTCAAATAAAAAAAATGCGCATTTGAAAAGAGTTGGGGCAGGAACTCCCGGCAGTTTCTATTTGTAAATAGCTTTGGAACAGTATTTCAAATCATCTTCTCACCAGCGCATTTGTTCAGAACAACTGTATAACCGCGTAAGAAGGTCTACTTCAAAAAAGCTTGCTTTTCAAGCTTGTTTGGCAAGTCTGAAATGAAATCTGAAAAAAAGATATGCAGGAAAAATTTTTTTGGCATGAGCCGTGCTTGATAAAAGCATGAGTAATCTGCGCTAACCTCCGTAGATAATCTCGTCTCCTTACTTTTAATTCAGGGGGCTGCCGGAAGCCTCGGCGGAAGCGGAATTCCGGATTTCTAACCTGAGGGCGAATATGAGACTCGATTCATTTAAACTGATACGGTATGCTGTGATCTTCACAGTCCTATTTTTAATTGATCCCGATGCGGCATTTTGTGAAGCCTCCCACGGGACACGGCATCTCGGGGAGATCCTGCCGCTGTGGAGCGTTATACCCTTCGCCGGCATCCTGCTGTCTATCGCCCTGTTCCCGATCGTAGCTCCCCATTTCTGGCACGACCACTACGGCAAGACGGCCGCCCTGTGGGCCGTGCTGTTCGCTGTTCCTTTCATTTGTTTCTTCAAAACGGACGCAGTGTTCGAAATAATCCACATACTCACAATCGATTACGTGCCTTTCATAATTCTCCTGTGGGGGCTCTTCACTATTGCAGGCGGCATCGCAATCACCGGAAACATGCGCGGAACGCCGCTGCTGAACTCAATCCTGCTCTTGACGGGGACTTTCCTGGCCTCATGGATAGGGACGACGGGAGCCTCTATGGTGATGATCAGGCCGGTGCTGCGCGCCAATTCCGACAGAGTAAAAAAGGTCCACGTAATCTGCTTCTTCATATTCCTGGTCTCGAATATCGGAGGGGCGCTTTCGCCGTTGGGCGACCCGCCGCTTTTTCTCGGGTTCCTCCACAATGTCCCCTTCTTCTGGGTGACCAGGGCTGTCCTTCCCCACACTCTCGTCAGCACAGTAGTTCTCCTGATAACTTTCTTTTTTATAGACAGTTACTATTACAGGAAAGAGGGGCGCAGAGCGAGAACGCAGGATCCGAGTGATTCAAGGATCCGGATCAGAGGATTTTCAAATATAATACTGCTGCTCTTCGTAGTGCTTTTCGTCCTGCTGAGCGGGTCGGTGCGATTGGCGGGCATCAGCATTATGGGAATTGAGCTGCAGCTCCAGAACATCTTCCGCGACCTGGGCATAATACTTCTGGGAATGATATCCCTGTACATAACACCGAAGGAAAACAGGGAAATGAATGAATTTAGCTGGACGCCGATCGTGGAGGTCGCCAAACTCTTCGCCGCCATCTTCGTCACCATCATACCGGCAATCCTGATCCTCAAGGCCGGCGACAAGGGCGCCCTGGCGGGCCTGCTGTCCCTGATTGACCGGCCCTCGCACTACTTCTGGGTTTCGGGCGGGCTTTCCTCTTTCCTGGACAATGCCCCGACCTATCTGACCTTCTTCAACATGGGGCTGGGTAAACTCGGGATGCAGGAGGCCATGTTGCCTGCCGCCTGCACAATGACAAGCCCCTTGTGCAGCCTGGAATGGATTGGTATTTTGACTGCCGTCTCGGCGGGCTCGGTTTTTATGGGGGCCAACACTTATATCGGCAACGCCCCCAATTTCATGGTGAAGTCCATAGCCGAAGAAGCCGGAGTAAACATGCCGAGTTTCTTCGGGTATATCTTCAGGTACTCGATTCCGTACCTGATACCCGTATTCATTTTGAATACATATCTGTTTTTTTAATGAGCATTTTTAAAGCGCGGATCTGAGTCGTTTGCGAATTCAGACCGAAATTATTTAACTCAGAAAAGGAGATAAATTATGCAGTACGATAATATTATCGTCGATGTGGCGCAGAGCATCGCGACAATAACATTTAACAGGCCGCGGGCTCTCAATGCAATGAACTCGGAAACATTGCTCGAGCTTAATGATGCCGCAATGCACTGCAAAAAAGATGATAACATCAAAGCAGTCATTCTGACAGGTTCAGGGCAAAAGGCTTTTGTTGCCGGCGCCGACATTTCGCAAATGCAGAACATGACGCCTCAGGAGGCCCTGTCCTTCATGGAACTCGGGCATGAGACCTTAAGGCTGTTAGAGACGCTTCCCAAGCCGGTCATCGCAGCCGTGAACGGTTTTGCCCTGGGTGGCGGGACCGAAATATCAATGGCCTGTGACATGAGGTTCGCCTCAGAAAACGCCCGGTTCGGGCAGCCGGAAATCTTAATCGGATTGATCCCGGGATGGGGAGGGACCCAGAGGCTTGCTCGGTTGATAGGGTTGGGCAGGGCCAAGGAACTCATAATGGGAGGCGAGCAGATCGATGTCGGCCGGGCATATGAAATCGGGTTGGTGAACCGGGTATACCCGGCGGACGAGTTGATGGCCGAAACAAAAAAGTTTGCTGCAAAAATGACCAGGCTGCCCGGTTTTTGCCTTAAGATGGCCAAGCACTCAATGAACTTTGGTTATGATCTCGCTCTGGATAACGCAAATAGGCTTGAGGCTGAATGCTGCGCCCAATGTTTCAGTACGATAGACCAGAAGGAGGGTATGAGAGCTTTCCTTGAAAAAAGAAAAGCGAATTTTATCGGTTGCTGATTTCAATAGAAACGAATCTTGACCGGAGCACTACAGGCAACCTGTTCAAAACCGAGGGGATCGGCGAAATCGTTGCATATTTCGTGAATATCCGCGAATAACATGCAGATTTCGCTGATCCACCTCAATTAGCGAACACATGTAAATAAAGGAGTATTGAAGGCGGCTTGAAGCGACAGAGCCGTTTTACGAGACCAGCCATCGGCGGCAGTTCTCATCAATATGCTTGCGCAAACGGCATTACTTATCCTGCTCCCCTTTTACCGGGCCGACTCACAGCCGCCGGACTTCTTAGACGGGTCTCTTGTGCCCGGGACGCCGCTGAGTAATTCACCGGGATGATAACTGATCGACAAAATCGAAAAATGAATATTTATGATCGATTCCTTCGCTTCAGGCTTGGTATCTTATCGGGCGACTCAGATATCAGGATATAATCACGCAGTATTGTCAGTAATGTAAATTTGGGGTATTTTCTTCAGGAGCAGTGGCTACAGGAGGTATAAATAAATAAAAGTGAGTGAAGATAAATACAAAAGAATATTCGAAAACATTCAGGATATATATTTTGAGGCGGACATCCAAGGCCGTTTTCTGGAAATATCTCCTTCAGTTGAAAAGATTCTTGGTTACTCCAGAGATGAATTAAAGAATACATTAATGCGCCAGATTTATGGAACTAAAACGAACCTCTTTACATTTATCAAGGAGAGCGGCGGTCTATCTGATTTCGAAATACTGATTAAGAACAAGGCAGGAGAAACATTGGTATGCTCAATCAATGCCCGTCTTTTGAATAATGAATCCGGTCCACGAGTAATAGGGTCAATTAGGGACATTTCAAAACGAAAGCAAGCTGAAAAGAAACTTAGAGAGGGAGAGGAGCTTTATAGAACGCTTGCCGAGAAATCCTTTGCCGGAGTTTATGTGGTTCAAAACGGGAAATTTTGCTTTGTAAACTCGAACGCCGCATCATATGCGGGGTATAAGGTGGAGGAAATAATAGGCCGGGATTCACTTAGTGTGGTGCATCCCGATGACGTTCAAGTCGTTCTTCAGAATGCGAAAGACATGCTTTCCGGAAACAGATCTGCTCCCTATGAGTTCAGGATTGTCACTAAAACAGGGCAGGTGCGCTGGATAATGGAAACCGTGGCTTCAATAACATATGAAGGCGCGCCTGCAGTTTTAGGCAATTCAATGGACACTTCCTGGACTCTGTCTCGCGTTGATTTAGAGATAGTCCAAGCCATAATTGAATCCGTGCAGGACGGGGTATTCATTGTGGATATACATGGAAATTATGTAACTTCAAATGCAGGTTTCGAGCGGATTTCGGGCATAAGCAGGAATGAAATGATCGGCAAAAATACAAGGTATTTAGTAGAGAAGGAGTACGTTAAGGAAGTGGTAAACTTGGAAGTTATCAAAGATTTAAAACCAAAGTCAAAAATGATCACTTATCCAAGTCAAAAAGAAATTCTCGTTTCTGCTGATTTAGTATGGGACAAGAACAAGTGTGTTGTAGGTGCAGTGAGCAGCATGAGAGATCTGACCGAGCTGAATAAAATACATAAACAATTAATCCATTCGAATGTCCTCATTAACAAATATAAAAAAAGATTAGACCTGCTTGAATCACATCTCCATCCGAGCGAATTGAAAGTTATCGCCGAAAGCACGGAAAGCAGGCGACTTAATTTTTTAGCTGAAAAGGTTGCAAAATCTGACGTAACCGTTCTAATTACCGGAGAATCCGGAGTCGGTAAAGAAGTCATTGCAAAATACATACATGAAAACAGCGAAAGGAAGCACAAAGGATTCGTCAAGGTGGATTGCGCTGCAATTCCCTCTAACTTGCTGGAATCGGAGTTATTCGGTTACGAAAAGGGATCTTTTACTGACGCCAATAAAGAGGGCAAAAGGGGGTTATTTGAGATCGCAAATAAGGGCACTTTGTTTCTGGATGAAATTGGCGATCTGCCGCTCGAATTGCAATCAAAGCTCCTCACCGCGATTCAGGATAGGGAAATAAAGAGAATCGGCGGTTTGAATAGTTTATCAATTGACGTCAGGATACTTGCGGCAACCAACAAGAATCTTGAGGAAATGGTCAGAGAAAAAAAATTTCGCAATGACCTTTATTACCGGTTAAAAGTAGTACCCCTTCATATTCCGCCCTTGAGAAAAAGAAGAGCCGACATAATGCCTCTGGTAATGCATTTTGTTGATGAATTCAATAAAGTATATAAAACTCATAAATATTTGAGAAACGAAAGTATCAAACACTTCTTGGAATATGATTGGCCGGGAAATATTAGGGAACTGAAGAATATGATTGAAAGGCTGATCATAATGACATCGGGAGATGAAATCGGTGTTGATTATGTAATAAATGAAATAAAAAATTATAATGACCTCACATCATTTAAGACTGAATTAAATCAATCAGAAAAGGTAGAAAAAATTGGTCCCCTTAAAGAGTTGGTAAAGAGCTATGAGAGAGAGATAATAAATATGGCAATTAAGTCCTATGGGAACTTACATGATGCTGCTAAGGCGTTAGAGATAGATGTTTCAACCTTGACCAGAAAAAAAAGGAAATGAAAATAGAAAGCCGACGCATTTCAATAATCCCGCTACAAAGACTTGGTTTGGGTTGCGGCCTTCCACGCCCCGGCCCTGGTGGGGGTATTCGTGAATAATGCTTGACGGCAGGGAACTGCGCGGACAGGGTATGGAATTAATTGGAATGATCGGCAAAATTACAGCCAGGATATAACCTCTGCATAAAACCTGAGAAGTTTTTTATACCGGACGGAGTTAATAACTTCAATCAAATATTAATTCGTTCATTCCGGTTATGGAATGGTGCCTTCAAGTGTGTTCAAAAAAAGCAGGCCGACCGGTTACGAGGTCAGCCTGCCTCTTTCATAAGCTCTATGCGGTCCCTCCGCTTTTAAGGAACCTTGAAACCGAAACTGTGGCACTGGTTGCAATAGTTTTCCGATTTGGCATGTTGATGATGGCACATATTGCACTCCAGGTCCGCCCCGTAATGGTGAGAAAAATGGGGATTTTCAGGCTTCACGTTGGCCGTTTTTTCCGCAAGTTTGGCCGTACTGCCGTGGCAGGAGACGCACTGGGCCATGGCCAACGCCTGCGGCTTGTCCGCCTTGCCGTGGCAGCCATCGCAGTTCACGCCGGAAAGTCCGTGGATATGGCTGCCTGTAATCTTGCCGACCAGCGACATCTTGCCTTCTTTGTGGCAACCAAGGCAGCCCTTCCAGTTCATATTTTTCACCGCGGGATGATTGTCCGGAAGGACTTTGTCCTTCCCGTGGCAGGCCGCGCAGTCGGCGGCTTTCGCATCCGACAGCGCCTTCGGCGCAGCCGGGGCGCTCACATTTATCAAAGCCGTCAAAATAAAGAAACAGACGGCAGCCGGCGCGACAAGCAGCATCGTTCTCCGTTTTTTCATGATTTACACCGCGCCGTTTCCCGACTTCAAGCCAGGGATTTTTCCCGGGCCACGTTTTTGCCGGCCACTCGTCCGTAAACGAAACAGTGGACCAGCATGCAGCCGCTTGCAACATACACCGGAAAAGTCCAGTTCGCTTCACCTACGGAGTAGAGGCGGGGAATGGGCTCGCCGTAGGCGTCCAGCACCTGGGTCTTCTTGTTGACATCGAGACCGCAGAGGCACAGGACGAGGGAAACACCCGCTTTGCCGATGTAGTAGGGCGGCTTATCCAGCGGCAGGAGGGCTTTCTTCTTTCCGAATTCCGGGTCTTTGCCGGCGGCGGCATTCCTGTTATATGTTTCCACAGTTTTTGCCAGTTCTTCCGGATTCAGGCCGACCAGCTTTGCCAGTTCGGTGATCGTCCCGGCGGACTTGATTGCGCCCGTTTCGATCTCGTTCTTAAGGCCCTTGCTGAAGCCATAGCCGATCATTTCGCCGGTGGCGAAGGCCCGTTTGTCGAAAAGAACATAGGCCTCCTTCTGCCGGATCAGGATGGGATTACATATCTGATAATAGGCCGTTTCGTCGATGAATCGCTTGGCCTTTTCGTTGACGAAAAGCGTCGGATATTTATAAAAGAGCGTGGCATAGGAGAGCATCTTCACTACTTTTGCTTTCTCTATCTCGATGCCCGGCAGCGCATCGGGCGGGTCGGTCGCACCGGTCAGCATGGGGGCGCCGAGCTTCTGGGCCATTAAGATGCCGTCGCCGGTGGAACCGAGGCCGGATACGGGGGCGGCCTTCAGATAGGCGGGGTAGTATTTCTTCATCAGAGTCTTGTTTCGCCCGATGCCGCCCGTGGCGATAACTACGCCCCGCTTTGCCTTGATTCTGATCTTCCTGCCTTTTGCATCTTTTGCCAGGACTCCGATAACTGCGCCGTCGGCGTTGATGACCAGCGTTTCCGCCGAGACCCGGAAGCGCACATCGATGTTTCTCTTTTTAACGGCGTCCTGCAGAACTTTCATAATGCCTCCGCCCCTGCCGTTTGCTTGGTGGCCGCGCTTGGCGACCGGAGTGATTGATTCGTACTGGGACTCGAGACCGGACACGTAAATACTCTCCGGCTTGAATTCAACGCCCAAGCCGATAAGCCAATCGAGGGTGGCCGCCGAATCTTCGGCAAGATAACGGGTTATTTCGGGGTCAACGAGATTGTCGTTGACCGCCATCCAGTACTTGTACATCCCCTCGGCCGAATCGACAATGCCGCCCTTTTTCTGGACCGAAGTGCCCGCTGCGTAAATGATTCCCCCGGAAAGCGTGGTGCTCCCGCCGGCCATCGGCATCTTTTCAAGTATGAGCACCTCGGCGCCTGCATCGTGCGCCTCAATTGCAGCAGACGCCCCGGCGCCGCCGAATCCGAGGATAACCACGTCCGTCGTGATATCCCATTTTTTGGGAACAGGTGTGGGGGCGGCGAGCGCGTTTCCCATCGAACCTAAAAGAACGGCTCCGCCTGTTCCGATGGCTGCGTTTTTGATGAAATTACGTCTCGATAAATGTTTTTCCGATTTGTCCATAACATTCAATCCTTTCTCTGCAATATGTAAAGGGTATGTTTCAGCGGTTTGTGAAACAAACTCGCATCTATGCGGCAGCAATCGCTCCCGCCACTTTGACCTGAAAAATTTCCAACCTGCGGGAAACAACACAAGAGACGTATTTTCTTATAAGAATTACAGAACTCATGTATGGTTCAGGACAGGTGATTATTTACGAACATTGGCATACGCCCAATAGACTGCGACGTCAATATCAATATTATGTATTGCATGGATGTAATCTGTCCGGCGATGTTCAGATTAGAATTTTTAAAAGCTGAGCGGCACAATGAGGATGCTGCACACCGGATTCATTGGCATAAGGTTGGCAAGGTCTTCTTTTCCGGGCAGCTCACTATCAAAATTCAATTAATTTGCCGGGATCGTATAGCGGGGCGGCAAGCAATCTGAATGTCATATCCGTTTCGTTCTGTTGATAAACGCGCCTCATTTCCCCCATCGCATATTGTTCGGTGTTTCTCTGATTGCTGAGGTGCCCGAGCACAACGGCTTTTGGCTTCTTCCTGCTCTGCGTACAAGCCGTGTACACCAGATCGGCTGTTTTGGGATTGCTCATGTAAAACGGCTGTTTGGGTTAAAATATTTTGCAAGCAGCCCCGGATCGTGGTTTGATTCCACAAAAATGAAATCGGCATCAATAAAATGGTTCAGGACACCCATGCCGTCATGGAAATCGGTGACGATAACGGCGGTTTTCCATTGCCCGCCGTCCCGGAATTTAATGGAAAAGCCGCAATTATGAAAGCTCGGATTGTGCGGGACCTCAAAAGGCCGGATCAGGAATTCGCCCACCGTGAAGCTTTTGTCGGAATAGGTTTCAAGTTTAATCGACCTGAAGTTGCAGCCTCTGTAATGTTTACCCCTTAACTGAGCGAGAGACCCTTCGTGCACTGCTATCTTCAGCCCATATTGCTCGATGACTCTCAATGAATGGTGATTGATGTGGTCGCTGTGCATATGGGAGATGATTACAGAGTCCGCGTGCGGGGGGTCTCCCAGGTTTTGTGTGAACAGCTCCCGGGTCCTGCGCATCGAATTCAACCCGCAATCTATGATGATCCTGGTTTTATCGCTCCATAACGCAAGGCAATTGCCGGCGCTGCTGCTGCTCAGCGATTTAAAATACAAAGACATCCAAATTTCTCTAGATAACAGGCTGCTGAAAAAATGCCGGGTTGCGCTTCGGACCTCGCATGCTCACGTATGTCTATTTACGTTCCGTTGCTCAATCCTCGTGAGCAATGCCTTTAAGCCTTTTTGAACGGCCTGCGTCAAAAAATTTTTTTCAAGAACCAACAAAGTGGCTATCTTTGCCATTCCGGCTGTTTAAGGGGAATCTCCGGAAATTGAATGCCGCGACACTCGGATTTTATCTGACCGAATAGACGCTGTTAGCCCAGGTGCCGCCACAGGTCTGAGATTGATTTCCTGAACACCTCATATTGCAGTTGTCTGCCGGGCCGGACCTTCCATAAGAATTGCCGCAAAAGCACCAGGTGCCGTATTGGGTTCCGGCGTACTGGAAACTCTTGGCGCGGCAAAGGGAAACACATTTTTCGGTAGTCATTCCGGATTCATTGGCGACAAAACCATGCAGGTCCCGTCCGGATGTGCCGGTTGGGTCGCCCTGGTCTCGAAAGCAGCCCAGATACGAGTAATTGCCTGAGCCGGAAAACTCGATGGATTTAACGTCGTCGGCCCGGACGGGAACGCTATATGTTCTGCCGTCTTGAGTAGTTACCACCATGTCGGCAAAGGCACTCCAGGGGAGGACAAAAAAAGCAGCCAGTATCACTGTTGCCATTTTCAAATTTGATCCTGAAGTTACGCGCGCTCTGTTCATGTTGGCCTCCTGTTCATTTTTTCTGATGTAGTATACCCGAAGTTCGATCCCGCCTCTGCCCTTTTGACATTGTGAAATATTGCATACAGCATACATCAAACAACTGTCAAATGACTATTGCTTCAGGCGGAGTTCGGCTTACGACTTTTCGTGAGCTTACGAAATATCGTAATGGCTGTCACGACTATCCATAACTTACCTTCGGGGGATTCTTCGTATGCATTGAAGTTATTAATTATTCGAAACTGGCATAATTTCTGCTCGGCATTGAAAAGTGTATTGGGAGATAAAGACAAAGAGGGACAATTATGGATTCTGAACGTTTCGAAAAAGCACTGATTTATGCGACGCGGCTGCATGCCGGCCGTAACGGGTCGGCTATGTCTTATATATCCCATCTGCTGTGCGTGTCCGGAATCGCCATTGAGTATGGAGCAGATGAGGATGAGGCGATAGCGGCGCTCCTCCATGGGGCAATTAAAGATGCAGGGGAGAAAGAGGTCGCCAAAATCAGGGAAGAGATCAGGAATCAATTCGGCGATAAGGTACTGGAAATAATAATCGGCTTTACGGATACAGATGTATATCCGGATCAGCCTGATCAGAGAGAGGCTTTTTTTACCCATTTCAGGAACTCATCATCTTCCGTTCGCTTCATAATGGCGGCCGATAAGCTACAGAATGCCAGGTGCATACTGAAGGAATACAGACAGCAGGGTGAAGAGCTTTGGAAGAACTTCAAGGGCGGACGGGAAGGCACCCTCTGGTATTACTCCGCTATCGTGTCCGAGTTCAGGAAAGATCCGGGGTCCCCGGTTTCCCCCATTGCCGAAGCGCTCGATAGGGTCGTGAAGGAAATAGGGTTCCTCGTGGCCGCAAGAAAATGCGGGGCCAGGCTTGCGGCGATGGACAGGCCGCTGATGTTTCAATGAGCCTGTCGCTCCCGGGCCTTACGGGTTGTAATCTGAGAGGCAGCATGGATCCACGAGTACACACGGGCGGGTATTCCTGTGTAAGAGGGAGTTGATATATGGGAAATCATGATGGAATAGAAAAATACGTTGGCGAGCACGGCTCGTCGGCAATACTCACCGAGTTCATCGGTCTAATTAACGACAGGTATAAAGCTATCGAAGAAAAGCTCTCGAAAGCCGAAGCAAGGGCTGAAAAGGCGGAGCAGGAGAAAAAATATTTGGAGTATGAAATGTACAAGCTCCGGGAGAGGGTGCGCGATCTTGAGGAGAAGGTTGCCGGCAAACATTCTGCAATAATGGAAGGCATAAAGGAAAAAATTCTCCAGCTTTTGGAAAAGCGCCCGGACCTTGAAACAGAGGCTGTTGCGGCCGTGCTTAATATCAGCCCGGCGGTTGCAGCCGTTCATTTGAAAGAATTGGAAGACCGGAGGTTCGCGTATGCTTCGCATGATTATGCGATGACTGCGCCGACCACATGGTTCATCCTCCAGGACGGCAGGAACTACCTTGCTGCCCAGGGAATAATCTAGCCGGCAAAAGGCAAGGACAGGTAAGAAATCAGCCCATGGTCAAACTGTTCATAGTAGCTGTAGCAGTTGCAAGGTCCCGTTCAGGAGGGGCAGCGTAATGGTTTGATCTCGCGAATGAGCGATTAAGACCGTTACCGCCCGGGTAACGGTCTTTTTTTACACGGACCGTATTGGTATTCATGAAGTATGGCCAGCGCCATCCGGCATATAAGATGGCGTCAGCTCAAGATTTCGGAAGTTGATCGGACATTTTGAATATGGAGGTAATCCTTGCAGCTGAAAGGTTCTGAGATATTTATAAGACTCCTCAAAGAGCAAAGTGTTGATACGATTTTTGGTTACCCGGGGGCAACCATAATCGATATTTATGATGTACTGCACCAGACGAACGGATTGAAGCACATTCTCGTTCGCCATGAACAGGGCGCGGTCCACGCCGCTGACGGCTACGCGCGCGCTTCCGGGAAGGTGGGGGTGGCTCTCGTGACTTCCGGCCCCGGGGCTTCCAACACCATCACAGGTATAGCCAATGCCTATTTCGACTCGATTCCGATAGTCGTCTTCACGGGTCAGGTCCCAACATCTCTTATCGGGACGGACGCCTTTCAGGAAGTCGATATACTCGGCATTACCCGCCCCTGCACTAAATACAATTTCCTGGTCAGGAAGATCGACGACCTTGCGCGCATTGTCCGGGAGGCGTTTTACATAGCCGCATCAGGCCGGCCCGGCCCGGTTCTGGTCGATATCCCGAAAGATATACTTCAGATGGTTACCGAATATGAGCCCGCCCCACCGAGGGTGGTCGAGGATAAATCTTTCAAGCCTGCTTCGAAAAAGGCTTTTTACGTTCTCGATCTTATCCGGAAAGCAAAGCGGCCAGTGATACTGATCGGAGGCGGAATCATCCTGGGCAAGGCGTCGGCGCAACTCAGAGAAATGGTAAGGAGGACCCGGATACCCGTCACCTCGACCCTGATGGGGCTGGGCGCGTTTCCCTGCAGCGACCCCCTGTGGCTGGGCATGCTCGGCATGCACGGCACCTATTACGCCAACATGGCGGTGAGCAACTGCGACCTCCTGATAGCGATGGGCGTCAGGTTTGATGACAGGGTTACCGGGACTATCGAAACTTTTGCCCGAGGGGCCAAAATTGTCCATGTCGACACCGACCCGTCTTCGATAAACAAAAACCTGATGGCTGATATACCCATCGTCAGCGACTGCAAGAGCGCCATGCAATCTTTCAATCAGCTCCTGGAAGAGCGGAAATTCGCGGTTGATGAAAACTCAACGAGAGAGTGGTTCTGCCAGATTGAAGAGTGGAGGAAATCCAACCCCCTGACCTACTGCCGGAGCGATGAAGTCATCAAGCCGCAATTCGTCATCGAGAAGCTCTGCGACCTGACCAGGGACAGGAAGGCGATCATCACCACGGAAGTCGGGCAGAACCAGATGTGGGCGGCCCAGTTTTACAAGTGCGACGAACCTAATACCTTCCTGAGCTCGGGAGGCCTGGGCACGATGGGATACGGCTTTCCAGCCGCGATCGGAGCCCAGCTCGCGCGCCCGGACAGGCTGGTCGTGGATATTGCCGGAGACGGGAGCATCCAGATGACAATCCAGGAGCTGGCGACAGCCGGGCAATATAACATCCCCGTAAAGGTTATTATCCTGAATAACGGGTACCTGGGAATGATCCGGCAATGGCAGAAGCTCTTTTACGAACAGCGGTATTCCCAGTCGGACATGACGTTTGCCCCCGATTTCGTCAAACTGGCGGAAGCATACGGCATCCTGGGGCTGAGGGCTGTCAAACCCTCTGAGGTTGAGAGTGTGCTCAGGAAAGCATTTGACCACCCGGGCCCGGTCGTTATCGATATTAAAATCGACAAGGAAGAATGCGTCTACCCGATTGTGAGGCCGGGAGGATCACTTCAGGATATGACCCTGGAGCGTCAAATAAGGCAATAAAGTTTCAAAAAGGGGATATCAGGGTGATTTTTGAGTGATTCCCCGAGGAAAGGGGTTGCAAGCCTCTCCGATATGCAACCCCTTTCAATTTAATTAAGCCGGGCAGAATAGAACCGGCTCCCGCCCCTCAACGGCGCTTTCTTTTTTTAGCTTTGCCGGAAGATGTCTTGTCGCTCTCGACGCGCTTCCTGGTCGCCTGATACGTACGGCCGATCATGGTGAGCGCAAGGATAATACATAGATACCCAAACCAGTCCCCCGTGACTGCATAAAAAGTGCGCCCCTGCAGCATGGGTACCTCCCCCACTATGGACCCCTTCGTCCATTGGCTGATGCTTCGGGTAATCCTCCCTGCCGGGTCCACTATGGCTGATATGCCGGTATTGGTTGTCCTGACGAGGGCGCGGCGGTGCTCGATCGACCGGAAAGTCGCAAGGGCAAGGTGCTCAGTGGGTTCGACCGTATCGCCGTACCACGAATCGTCGGTCATGTTGAACATTGCTTCCGGGACCCGGCGGTCGCGCCCGCCTTCCATTAGCTTCCTTATCTGGCCGGGGAATATGTCCTCATAACAGATGCTCACGGAAATAAAGTGCGTCCCAAGCCGGAGCGGTTCCACGTTTTCTCCCGGCCACAGGCGGCTTGAGTAGGGAGACCACGAGTACAGGAAAGGGAAAATGTCGCCGAAGGGGATGTATTCGCCGAGAGGCACGAGCACCATCTTATCATAGGTCCCCTGGACCGTACCCGAGCCGTCGACAAGCACGGCGCTGTTGTAAAACCGGCGCGAGGTTGCATCGTCTGTTCGCGTTATTGTCCCGAACAGTGTCGGGATCTGCACATCGCCCGTTAAATAGGAAAGATTTCCTTTGCGCAGTGTGCTTTGATCGAGGAAGACGATGTTCTCCGGCCACATTATGAGGTCGGCGCCGCCGGTATTTTTGATTTCCCTCGACATTTCCCGGTGCGCGCGGAGGAACAGGTCCGAGCCGTCGTATCTCTCCCCTGCATCGAGGTTGGCCTGGACCAAACCGACTTTCAGCTTCTCGGCTGTTGAGGCGCTCTGGTCAACCATATGGATTCGGATTGCCCCGTAGCCGATCACGAGAGCGATTACAGCCGCGAAAACTATTACCGGGCGAGGCCATGAAATTGAGGAAAAGGACCGCTTTTCCAGCCGCTGCTCAATAATCCAAAAAATCATGGAATTTATGTATACGACAAGGAAGCTGACACCGAGCACGCCCGTAACATCTGCAATCTGGGTCAGGAAGGCGAGCTTGTACTGGCTGGCGCCGATGTAATTGGGAAAGACCTGTGGCCAGAATTTTTCGATTGCCGTCCAAAGGACGGGAGAGATCCAGATGACACTCCATCCGGTTCGGCTTGTGATATACCGGGTGGCGCCCGCCCATACTGCAAAACCAAGACTGTTGGCCGCGGCCATAACCAGCAGGCCAAGCGCCCCAAGGGGCCAGGCCATTCCGGCAAATTGCCGGAGCATGTATATGATCCAATAGAACCCGCCGCTATGTGTCACGACACCGGCGAACCAGCCGATCAGGAATGCACGTTTGGAAGACTGGTCCCGTATCGCCCAAAGGACCGGTACGAGACATATCCATTCCAGGTAGAATTGATCGAACCCGGCGTAGCCAAGGAAATACAAAACGCCGCCCGCGGCCGCGGCCGCCCAGGGCAGTAAATTTTTTATGCCTGCCTGATTCATAAACAGGAATGTCATTTTTTATTTGCAGTGAAAAAAAACCCGGCGTTATTTCTTCCGACCTTCATATCATATACGTAATTTTAAAGCGAAGATCAGATTATTCAGTCTGATT